>SFFP01000225.1 GCA_004556875.1 Ruminococcus flavefaciens | reverse complement strand
GCGAAAAGGACTATTCGGCACTGCTTATGGCAGAAACGGTGATAGGTGCAGTGATGTGGCTTGCGCTCATTGTACTGACAAAGAAGAATGGAAAGCTCTTTACATTTTTAATGCCATACATATTTATGACAGGATTTATGTCGTTCAATTATATGTCTGCACACCATATTGGTGTCAGCTCGCTTTTTCATGTCTTTATTTTCTGGATAATGGCTGAACAGGACGGCGGCATAAAGATACCCGAAAGCTTCAGAAAGCTAAGAAATGGCCTTGTTTCACCGATGATACGCAGAGTAATCTATGGAGTTTGCGCGTTAGTTTGTGTGATGCCCGTAGTTTACAGTATAGGTGCATCTTATCTTGATATCAAAGGTGAATGCGGAGTAAGCAGATTTGCTGAAATTATCAAGGATAATAACCTTGAGGACAAAAAGATAATGGCTAAGTGGAATGTGACTTATGACACTGTTTCGGAAGAAGGTACGCCTGTAAACAATATGCTTATGCACCTTGAGATACCGTCTGTACATGGCAGAATAACGGATAACAGGACTTTTCTCATGGGTGACCCTCCGATAATACTTCCGTTTTTTGACAGAAATATCTTTATGAACTTCAATACCGACTGTCCCGATGATATGTATATGCATTATAAATACAAGGAGGATACAGAGGCTGTTTTTGAAAAATGGCGCGAAAAGGGACTTCCTGATTTTATTATCGGCTATTGCCCTATAGATGAGGTGTATGATGAAGAAACACTTGAGGGAGTAAAGTATCTTCCAATATATTCGCTGGAATATAATATATTCTATAAACTTGATTTTAATATCTACTCTGAGAGAATGTATATGCGCGAAGACCTGTTTGACGAGTATCCGCAGTTTAAATGGATAGATGACCAGAAAGGAAATGTTTACGAAAGAAAATAAAAAAGCATTTAATGCTTTAACGGAGGGATATGTATGCAGATAGTTACACCAAAGCAAATGGCAAGACTTGAGGAGCGCTCGGAAAAGATGGGCGTTTCAAAGAGACAGCTAATGGAAAACGCCGGAAAAAAACTGGCGGATATCATTGACAGCTATTGCAGGAGTGAGGCAAAGCTCGCTCCTGAGGACTGTTCGATAGTTTTTCTTGCGGGAACAGGCAATAATGGGGGAGACTGTTTCGCGGCGGCTGATATACTCCTGTATAAAGGGTACAAGCTGACAATGATACATATAGGCGGTCTTCCAAAGACTCCTCTTGCGCAGGAGATGATGAGCAGGCTTCCGAGAGATAAGATGACCTTTATCGAGGGATTTCGCAGCGGCAATGTGGAAGCGGCTATCGAGGCGGCTGAGCTTGATTATATGACTATACAGCCGAGAAGTGCTGAGTCTGCTGATGATAAGCATGAGCATAATCCCCTTGATGATATCCTGCTTGCTGAGAAAAAGCGCATGGGACTTATCAAGGGTGCGGTAGTCGGCGCACAGGTGCTTGTAGACGGCGTTTTCGGAACAGGCTTTCACGGTCAGCTTGATAAGGATATCATAGGTATCTTTGGCATAGGGTCAGCAGCTTACAGGATAGCTGTTGATGTTCCGAGCGGCGGAAACAGCTATTCGGGAACAATTTTCCCCGGCATTTTCAAGGCTGATGAAACGGTTACTTTCGGATATATCAAGTCGGGAATGTCACAGTTCCCACTGAAGAAATACTGCGGTAAGGTTACTATCGCTGATATAGGAATACCCAAAGATGCCATAAATATATTTGAGGGCGAAAGAAAATATTTCCGAATTGAGCGAAATCACCTTGCGGCTTATCCGCCTAAGCGTGAAAGAGATGCCCATAAGGGAAATTTCGGAACAGTCCTCGTTATCGCAGGAAGCTCTTCCATGCGCGGTGCGGCGGCATTTGCTGTAATGGGAGCGCTCAGGAGCGGAGCAGGTCTTGTGAGACTGGCTTCTGTTGAAAAGTGCATAGATACGGCATCAGTACTTGCGCCTGAGGCTACATTCATAGAGCTTGAAAGCGATGATTACGGATTTATGCTCTATGACAGCAGCTGTGAACCGATTTCAGTGGCTATGAAAAAGGCAGATGCGGTAGTTATCGGCTGCGGCATGGGAGTCACTCCCGATACCATTGAGCTTACGAAATTTGTGACTCAGAATGCGGATTGTCCTGTAATTATTGACGCAGATGGCATAAACTGCATAGCTAAGGACATAGATATTTTAGTGAAGAAGAAAACCGATATCGTTATTACTCCTCATGTGGGAGAGATGGCAAGGCTTCTTAACTGTGATACACAGATGATATCCGAAAACAGGCTCCTTGCGGCTGAAAAGTATGCCGAGCAGTACGGTATCACTGTCGTTCTCAAAGGGGCAGGTACGGTAGTTGCCGACAATAATTATACAGCTGCGAACCATACGGGAAATGCAGGTATGAGCGTCGGCGGCAGCGGCGATGTTCTCGCAGGTATCATAGGTTCTGCTGTGGCACAGGGCTGCGGCATTTTTGACGGAGCGTGTGCAGGAGTGTATATGCACGGTCTTGCAGGCGATATCGCGGCACAGAAGCTGAGTATGGAGGCTATGCTGCCGAGAGATATAATCAGCAATCTTCCCGATGCTTTCGGAATTCTAAAGGAAAAGAAGAAAAATATGACCGTATGACAGCGGTGGGATGTGAAAATGTATTTTCATTACTATGAACGGAGCTGGTATTATGAAAAGGATTTTTACATTCGTATTGACAATCGCAGTGGCGCTGTGTATGACAGCCTGCGCTGTGCCTAAGGGCGGAAGTGTCTCACGTGAGAACAGGCTGAGTGACGCTTTCTCTGCCTCTGTAAGCATTACTATTGACCGCCTTGAAGCTGTGGGCGAGCTTAAACGCTACGGCGAGGGAGTGTGGGAGATAGAGTTTTCAGAGCCGAATACTCTCAGCGGTGTAAAGCTGGAATTCAGCGAGGGAAGTGTTATTGCTTCATATAAGGGACTTACTTTCTCGGTTCCGCAGTCGGCTGTCCCTGTAAAGGCTATGATGCTCAATCTTATGAAGGCTGTGGACGATACTGCAAAGGCAGATGAGCTGAGCGGCGAAGAGGACGGCGATATGCTGAAAATAAACGGCACTCTTGACGGCGGAGATTATACCCTTTCCGTTGACAGGGAAGGTCACATCAGCGGTTTTGAAATGCCGAACAATAAGCTTACTATGAGATTTACCGAGGTAAAGACTGCTGAAATTTCGATAGAGCAGGGAACAGCGGAAACCTCTGCTGCTTTATCTCAGGTGACATCTGATGTTATCAGCACTTCCGAAACTACTTTGACGACTGAAACAACTGCAGATACTGTTTCTCAGTGAAAAATGCCCCGAAGCACTTTAGCTTCGGGGCATTGAGTTTTTTGAGATTAAATTATTATGGGAACTGTTTTGTCTTTCCAATGACGAATGACTGGAGCATAACGATATCTGCAACATCGAATTTACCGCTTTTATTTATGTCCATATACTCCTTGACTTCGGCGTTTTCATCGCTTGTTGCTGAGATAAGAGCGTGTCTTGCCGGAATAATATCAAGGGTGTTTATTATGCGGTCATTGTTGAAGTCACCTGTTATGACCTCGGG
>SFFP01000224.1 GCA_004556875.1 Ruminococcus flavefaciens | reverse complement strand
GTCTAACGGATTTTTTCGGCATAACGCTCCTTGCATCGAAGTCATAACCGTCACGACGATAGTTTGCAAAGTCGGGAAACCATACCTTGCTGATATAGACTGCCTTATGCTCAAAGAACTTTCCATAGGCACAGCCTGTTTTCTGAATGACCGGACCTTTCCATTCCCACGCATCCCACTGTCCGCTGTCGGAATAATACCAGTGTTCCGGTGCAATATGTTCCTCTATGGAAAAGCCTTCGATACTGTTTCGGAAGAACGGAAGAAATCCGTACTTATTTATCGCTTTTATCAAGTCAGCTTCAGACCAGATCGTGAACTGCATACCTGCCATATATCTCAGCTCCTTTTCCTTATTATATCATGGCAGGCAAAATCGGTCAAGGTATGACACGATTTGATGATGAGAAGTATCATAACAGAAGTAAGATTCAAGGAAATCGTAATTGTAAAATTTTTGTGAACATTTCCATTTTTCTTTCCCACTTTTTCTATTTTCACGGTAGTAAAGTGAGGGGGTATGCGCACTCAGTCGCACAGCTCCAATTCCCATACAAAGTGGGAAAAATCCGAGAGCCGCAGGCTCAATTTGAAAAACGCCCGATCAGGGCGGTTTCAAAACCAGCAAGCACGGCATTGATGCACTACAAATTGAGATTTGAGTGACTTTCAATGCAGATGCTTGTCAGAGGGCTCTGCCCCTAAAACCCCGAATAGAAAGGAGAGAAAATGAAAGAAAAAATCAAGAGAACACGGAGTGTTCAGGTTAGGTTGTCGCAGGAAGAATACGACTTCCTTGAGCAGAAGTTTCAGCTCAGCGGTTACAAGTCCAAGAGTGAGTTTATGCGTATCGCATTCTTTGATACCCTTATCGTGAAATTCAGCACCGAGGATATGCAGGAACTTCTTAGACTTGTCCGCAGTATTTCCAACAACGTGAATCAGATAGCAGTCCGTGTAAACAGTACCGACAAAGTGTATGTTGAGGATATGAACAACATCAAGGACGGAGTGGAGAAGATTTGGCAACAACTAAGATATTTCCAATCACAGCTACGGTCAGTCAAGCAATAGCCTACATTGCTGCTTCTGCTAAGACCGACAACGGCAGACTGATCAGCACCTATTTGTGCAGTCGTATCCCCGATAAAGCTGCTAAGGAATTTGCCGAGGTCACAGCAACAGGAACAGGCAGAAGCAAAGTCCTTGCACAGCACTTCATTATGGCGTTCAAGCCCGGTGAAGTTACCCCTGAAAGGGCTATGGAGATTGGCAAGGAAATGTGTGAGAAGTACCTGAAAGACCAGTACCAATACTTTCTTGCCGTCCATACGGATAAAGGTCATGTACATCTTCATTGTATCTTCAATAATACGAACATCATCAACGGACTAACTTTCGAGACATTAGAGAACCGCAGATATACCGAGAAAGACAGGTCATACAACAAGCTCCGCACTCTTGCTGACGAGGTATGCAAGCGGCACCATCTCTCCGTTGTCGAGCGTCCCGAAATGGGCAAAGGAAAATCTCATTGGGAGTGGGATATGAACCGTCAGGGACTATCGTGGAAGGCAAAGCTGAAATACACGATAGATCAGGTCATAAAGAAGAGCGAGGACTTCGATGATTTTCTGCGAAAGTGCGCTGATTTCAGAGTGCTTGTCGAGTACAATCCCGACCACAAGATCGACCTGAAATTTATGCTTGCTGAGCAGAAAGAACGCAATCCGAGAGCAAAGATGACTCGCGCCCGAACGCTGGGCTGGTTCTATGAAACTGAGCAGATCAAAAGCCGTATCGCACAGTATCAGGGAGTGCTTGTCTATGTGCCGAGGTCGAAGATAAGAGTTATCACGAAAAAGCCACCGAACAAGTTCGTTCAGGACGCTATCGACCGTGGCAATATGAAGCTCGCCAGTATCGCAAAGAATGTGATAGCCGAGTATGGTGTTGAGCCTGATCAGATAAAACAGGCGGCTATATCGGAATACGCTCACAGCCGAGGACTTCTCTCCGAGCTGAACAACATGAAAACAGAGATTGAGGACTTACAAGTAAAGCTGAAAGTCCTGCGGAAATACCGCAAGCTGAAAGTGTACGGTGAGGAGCTGAAAGCCCTCAGCGGAAGTGCTGCGAAGAAGTACCGCAAGGAATACAGTGCAGAGCTTACCGAGTACGGGCAAATTCGCACTAAGGTGTTGGAACTTTACCCGTCCGGTCATATCCCGACCGTGGAGAGCCTGGACAAAAAAATAAACGCCCTTATACAAGAGCGTTCATTGAAAGATCAGCAGTTTCGTGAAGCGGACAAGCGGGCGCGTGATCTTGCCGACGCACAGCGTACCATTGAGGAGTTTCTCCGTCAGGAACGCAATGAACAGCAGCAAGAACGCAAGCGTAAAAAGAATGGGGATCTGGAGTGATTACATTATCGAAGGATCAGCACCATACCAAGTTTGGACTTCATTGTCTGGTCTCTGGTCAACTATCCAAGCAATTCCGAAGACATATTTATTTGTTTGAGTGTTTTTCAGAATCTGATATGATACTCCGTTATCGAAATAATCATTATCATAATCATAGTAATCGCTTATTCTGGTTCCGTCAGAAAAATATCCGCTGTCACCCTCCATACCGATAGAGAGCTTGATATTATTCTTTACAAAACTCTTTAATTCCAAATTATCGCCTGTCTCGACAAAATCATCATCTATATTTTCATAGCCGTCTATAAGGCATTTGATGCCTGCCACCATGAACATAGCAGAACAGGTGCCGCAGACTTCACGCAGCCGTCCCATTCCACCGCCGAATGATGATGAAAGCCTTTTGGCAAGCTCCTCGTCCATGCCCGTCACATCAGAAAACGCCACAAAGACCGACTGAGCGCAGTTATATCCCTGTGTGAAAAGAGCGACTGCCTTTTCGGTATGGTCGTACTTCATCAGTGTTCACCGCAGGAGTGGTTTCCGCAGGAATGACCTTCGCCGTGATCGTGGTGATGATCGCAGGTAGGATTCTCGTTCTGCACAAGCGTCTGTGCAAGGAAAGCCTGCACCGCTTCATCGGCACTGCCCGAATTGCCGCCGTAGAGGGTGATGCCTGCCTCCTGCATAGCCATCTGCGCACCTCCGCCGATGCCTCCGCAGATCAGAACGTCAGCCTGAGCATTTTTCAGGAATCCAGCAAGTGCGCCGTGTCCTGCACCATTTGTTCCGACTACCTGTTCATTGATGATCTTGCCGTCGGCAACATCGTACAGCTTGAACTGCTCTGTTCTGCCGAAATGCTGAAAGATCTGTCCGTTTTCATAGGTTACTGCGATTCTCATAATACTGCTTCCTTTCCGTGCGATCTCCTCCGAGATCGTGTTATCAAGAGTATAATTTCCGCCTGAAATGATGATGCGTCTGCCCTCGACCAGAGCCTGAGCAAGTTTTTTTCTTGCGGTATCATAGATAGCCGTGACAGTGGTTCTTGCAACGTTCATTTCACGGGCGCATTGTTCCTGCGTCTTTGACTGATAATCTATCAGACGTATCGTTTCAAACTCGTCAAGCGACATAACGACCGTATCGTTAGCTGTATCCTGATCGGGCGCAAAGCTCCAGTAATCGGGGTAACAACAGATA
>SFFP01000223.1 GCA_004556875.1 Ruminococcus flavefaciens | reverse complement strand
CCCAGAGCCGCAGTGATGATAAACAGAATTACGGAAGCGGCACCGGCAATGCCGTAGTCAGGCTGGTGAACCTTTGCACCGGCACGGAACTGTTCATAAACGAATACCGCAACGGTACGCAGATTTGCGTTGATTTTACCAGCACCTGTATGATACAGATACGGAATATCGAACATCTGCAAACCACCGATCATGGAAGTGATCAGGGTATAAACAACCATCGGTCGCAGCAGCGGCAGGGTCACCTTGCGGAGCACCTGACCACTGGAAGCACCGTCGATTGCAGCTGCCTCAAACAGAGACGGATTGATGCCCATAATACCAGACATCATCATGATCATAGTATTACCAAACCATAGCCATGTCTGAATGAACATTACGATGCCGCGGCTCCAAACAGCAGATGTTTCGAAGTTTACCGAATCACTGCCGTTCAGCAACAGCAGTGTATTCACTGCGGACAGCTGGCTGTTGGAAATAAAGCGCATGAACAGCGCTGCAACAGATACTGCAGTAATGATGTTCGGCAGATACATAACAACTTTAAAGAAGCCCTTACCCGGAATCTTTAACTGTGCTTCTGTAAACCAAACTGCCAGAGAAAGTGAAAGAGCAAGCTGTGGGATAAAGTTACCAACCCACAGGATAATTGTATTCTTAAAGCAATTAAAGAAGCTCTCATGAATAACTCTGACTTTACGTGTACCGCCAAATAAAATGTCCTTATAATTCTGAAGTCCTACCCAATCTTCAACTGACTTGCCATTGCCATGGAAACTTAAAATAAAGGTGTTAATCAACGGCCATAACTGGAAAAAGAAATAAACAAGAAAAAATGGCAATATAAAAATATAGCCATACTTAGCATAGCTAATTGACTTAATGCGTCGCTGCGCACCTGATGCCATAACACACACCCTCTCGAAAGAATAGTATAAATAAATATACACCTACGGAATACATAGGTACTCCGTAGGTATATTTATTACATTGTAATAGTCAGACTATTTTAATTAGTCATCCCACTCGAGATCAGGTACTGCTTCAGCAACCTTGTCCTTGAATACTTCCATAGCAGCGTCGAAGTCCTTACCGCCATCGAGGAACTCATCCTTGATTGCGTTAGAGAATGCTCTCTTGATTGTAGCATCGTTAGCTGTGATAAGACCGTTGAAGTTGATCTCCTTAGCGTTCTTAGCAAGCTCTGCGAAGTAGTTCTGGCCATCCTTGAAGTTACCGGAAATCTTCTCGTTGAATACTGTGTTGTCAGCGATAAGCTTATCCATAACCTTTGAGTTGTTTACATACTCAGGCTTCTTCTTAGCATACTCAGTCATCTGAGCCTCATCAGATGTAGCAGAGATGATGAAGTCACGAGCCTCTTCACCGTTATCTGTAGCTGGGTTTACAACCATCCAAGTACCGCCCCAGTAGAATGGAGTTGGTCCCTGGCATACGTTCCACTTACCATACTGAGCGCCGTCTACGCCGCCTACAGCATCGAGGAAGAATCCACCGAAGCCCCAAGTTGATACGAAGTAACCCATGCAGTTACCGCTTACGCCAGCAGCTGTCCACTCATCTGTCCACTGTGTGTTCTTTGTAACACCGCCGCAATCCCAAAGAGCCTTAGCTGTGTCAGCGAACTTCTTGCAAGAATCATCGATAACGAGCTTGTTATCAACAACCCATGGCTGTGTACGTCCGCAAGCAAATGCCTGCCAGAGACCACCGAGTGTATCAGCAAGAGCAACACCGCCGTTTGTCTGATCTGAGATTGACTTAGCAGCTTCTACAAAGAGATCCCAGTTATCGATCTTAGCCTGCATCTCTTCAGGTGTCTTAACGCCGAGGTACTGCTCAGCAAGATCAGCTCTGTAAGCAAATCCGCCTGCTGCAGCCTGCCATGAAACGCCCTTGAGAACGCCGTTCTTATCCTTACCAACCTCAGCTGTGTAGCTGTAGATATCAGCGAAATCCTTATCGCCAAGACCAAGCTTGCTGAGAGGAAGTGTTCTTTCGTCATCGTTGATGTACTTGAGTGCCCAGTCTGCCTCTACGAGGTAAACGTCGATATCTGAACCATCGTTGAAGAGCTGATCATACTTCTCTGAAGCATCGCCGCCCTGTACGTTAAGGATGTTAGCGTTAACGCCTTCTACCTTACCGTCTGCAAGATCCTGAACGATTGTATCGTAGTCAAGACCCTTCCACTGTGCGATAAGAGCAGGAACATCGTCTGCGTTCCAAGCAACAACTGTGAATTCCTTACCGCCTGTTCCTACAGATGGATCAATTGTGCCGTCATTCTCAGGCTCTGCTGTTGTCTCCTCAGCAGGAGCATCTGTTGCAGCCTCTGTAGCTGCAGCTGTTGTTGTTTCAGCCTTGTTTCCTTCGTCCTTCTTGTCATCTCCGCAGCTTGCGAATGCAGTAGCTGACATTGCAAGAGTAGCTACTAAAGCTAATGTTCTCTTAAGTGTGTTCATGAGATTTTTCCTCCTTAAATATGTATATTATACATTACCGTGTATAATATTCGTGAATTGATTTTGCGGTGTCGAATAGCGGTTATCTTTCTGCCCGATGATTGTGCTCACCGCTGACGTCCTGCAACCGTTCTGTTCGGCCTTAGCTTTTGTTCTTTAACCTATAACAAAGACTTAAAGTCTATGTTTTCTAAATATTTTTGCTCAGCATTGTCAGCCGCACTGCTCTTACATGGAAATGAGCGGCACCTTCCGGCGAATGTACTCCGTCAGACTATGTCATAACAGCCCAACCGTGTAAATGCCCTGCATATCAGTAAATAGTCACTTAGTATCGAAAGTATATCGTACAATCAAGAAACGTATAAACTGTGCAACAATTGCTTTTGCATTTACAAATATACCGTATTTTGCGGTCAAAGTCAATGTTTTGTATCATTCTTTAATCTTTTTTAAACACTATGTACATTTTCAACAGTGATTTTTTGTCAATAATCACACAAATAGGCACCTTAATATTTAAAAGTTACAAAACGGTAAAAGGGTGATTTTGACACTTATTCCACAAATAACCAGCCTTCATTTTATACCTATTGCCTAACGGTCACAAATTATGACCTCGGTTCTTGTAAGTTTTGGTATACTTATTCAAACATATATTCTTTTTTTGAAGTCTCAATGACCCTAAGCAGACATTTCCTTTGTGTAAATTTTCATTATCTGTGAGGCATCATTTGAAGTTATCTTTCCGTCATTGTTAACATCGGCTATCATCTGCTGTTCCTCATCAAGTGTAGTTTCTGCGTCAACCGATACAGCCGCATAATGTCTGAGCACCGCAGAAGCATCAACAGAGTCTACTTTAAGATCACGGTTTACATCTCCTGACGGGAACTTCACAAACTTTACTCCCTGTGATGCGAAGCTTGTATTTGTTGCAGGGTATCTGATAATGTAATATTTTCCGTATTTGAGATCATTTCCTTTCGTAAATCTCGACGAAAGCGCTTCCCGTGCTTCATTCTCGCTCATACCCCATCGTTTTTCAATAAGCTCGGAAAATTTTTCTTTGGAGTATCCGAAATCCTCTGCGATCACTTCATAAAGCCTGTCTGACATATACATTACCCCCGTACTTTCGATCTCTGTTCCGCC
>SFFP01000222.1 GCA_004556875.1 Ruminococcus flavefaciens | reverse complement strand
GACCACCGCTGCCAAATTCCCGTCCAATCGTAATGATGAACTGTGAATCATTCTCTGCGCACTTTGATATTTCAAGCAGAAGCGTGAGCTGTCTCTGTGGTGAAAGGGCGGCTTCGGGCTCATCGAGGATATACAGACCGTTTTTGCTGAAGTTTCGCTGTATTACGGAAAGAAAGCTCTCTCCGTGGGACTTTTCATGATAATGCTGAGGGATACCCTGTATACGGGTATAGGCTTCTTCGGCAGAAGCCACATTGTAAAAGCTCTCAGCTCTTAGGAAATATCCCCATTTGGCTTTGTTGAAGCTTTTTATAAGTCTGAGTGCGTCGTACAGCTCTGAATGTGAGTCATAAGTGGAGAAACTGTAATTCATCGTTCCGCCCTCGGGGTTGAAGCCGTAAGCGACGGCTATAGCTTCTAAAAGGGTAGATTTACCGCTTCCGTTTTCTCCTGTGAAAAAGGTGACAGGAGAGCGGAAGCTAAGCTGTTCAAGGCTTTTGAAAGCGGCTATTTTCCGCAGATAGCTGTCATCAGCTATCCTGTCCCATTTAATATTGAGTCCTTTCAGAAATAGTTCATTGGGCGCGAGCACTGTCTGTTTCACCTCTTTTTCGGCATTGCGTTCTTTTTATACATTATACTACATAAGCCGTAAGAAATCAATCACATATCCCGACTCTACGGAGCGTGGATTGACGCACTGCCGACTATAGGCTATAATAGGAATACAGGAAGCAGGACCGAAATATTTTTATGAGGTGATAATTATGGATCAGGTCAGAACAGGCGAGATAATAAGACAGCTCAGAACAGAACGCGGACTTACACAAAAACAGCTTGCCGAACTTATAAATGTAAGCGATAAGGCTGTATCAAAATGGGAGTGCGGAGGCGGTTGTCCCGATGTATCACTGCTGACCGCACTGGCAGATGTTTTCCATACGGATATACAGGTACTGCTAACAGGAAATATTGACAGAAAAGAAAGAGAGAAAGGCGATATGAAAAAGCTTAAATTTTATGTTTGCAAGGACTGCGGCAATATAATTACAGCTTCTTCCGAGGCGGCTGTGACCTGCTGCGGAAACAAGCTCACTGTGCTTGAAGCACGAAAGGCAGAGGACGGCGAAAGGCTGAAAGTCGAAGATATCGGCGGTGAGTGGTATATAACCACAGACCATGAAATGACTAAGGAACACTATGTATCATTTGTGGCGTATGTGACCGACAATAGTATTATGATGTTCAGACAGTATCCTGAATGGGGAATGAATATAACTATGCCCATGTATCGCTCGGGCAGGCTTGTGTGGTATTGCAGCAGATGCGGACTTCTTTATCAGGAGCTTTCTCCTGAGCGCAGATGACAGTGGTTTCCCTACTTTTATGTTGACATAAGGGGAGTATCGTGCTATAATAGTAAAGCTGGTTCGGAGGGCAAAACATTCGATAGAAATGTAATGCTGGATAAGACCGCAGGCTGAAATGCCTGCTGTTTTGTCCGGCTTTTTTTGTGGAGGTATACATATGGAGAAAGACAACTTCACTGAGGGTGCGATACTGCCTAAGCTTTTAAAGTTCATGCTGCCTGTGCTTTTTGCCATGTTTTTGCAGTCGCTTTATGGTGCGGTGGACTTGCTGGTCGTGGGAAGGTTCAGTGACAACACGGCGGTATCTGCGGTCTCAACAGGTTCACAGATAGTATTGACGCTGACGAATATAATGGTGAGCTTTTCAATGGGCATAACAGTCGCCGTGGGGCAGAAAATTGGGCAGAAGCGTCCTGACGAAGCCGCACAGACCATAGGTACGGGACTTGTTATATTCGCAGCCGCAGGCTTGCTTCTGACATTGCTCAGTGTCATAGGTGCAGAGGTGCTTGCTAAGGTAATGAATGCTCCGAAAGAAGCCTTTGACCTTACCGCAGGCTATATAAGGATATGCGGAGCAGGCTTTCTCATAATCACGGCGTATAATCTTCTCGGCAGTATTTTTCGCGGACTTGGCGACTCGAAAACGCCGCTTATCGCCGTAGGTATTGCCTGTGTATTCAATATCATCGGTGACCTTTTCTTTGTTGCGGTGCTTCATCTCGGTTCAAACGGTGCGGCACTTGCGACGGTTCTCGCACAGCTCATAAGCGTAGCCATATCGCTGTTTATCATTCGGCGGACAAAGCTGCCCTTTGAATTTCATAAAGCTGACATAAGAATGAATAAGCCGAGGGCAAAGGCTATTTTACGTATCGGAACGCCTATCGCACTTCAGGACCTGCTTGTGGGCATATCCTTTCTTGTAATGCTCGCCATTGTCAATAAGATAGGACTTACCGCTTCGGCAGGCATAGGCGTAGCAGAAAAGGTATGTGCGTTCATCATGCTTGTTCCTGCGGCATTCATGCAGTCGATGTCAGCCTTTGTAGCTCAGAATTACGGTGCAGGAAAGCCTGACAGAGCAAAACAGGCGCTTAAAACAGGTATCGCAGTTTCATTTGTGTTCGGATTTATGATGTTTCTGCTGACGTTTTTCCGCGGAGACCTGCTTGCAGGAGTGTTCTCAAATGACCGTGAGGCTGTTATCAATGCGTGGAATTACCTTAAAGCCTACGCTATCGACTGCCTGCTGACCTGTTTCCTGTTCTGTTTCATAGGCTATTACAACGGCATACAAAAGACCACATTCGTTATGATACAGGGCATTTGCGGAGCTTTCTGCGTAAGGATACCTGTTGCATTTATCATGCAGCATTTCGGCGGCGGTTCGCTGTTTCTCATCGGACTTGCAACGCCCTGCTCAACGGTTTTGCAGATAATCATGTGCTTTGCGGTATATGGCTATCTAAGAAAAAAAGAAAAGGAAATAAGAATATGAAATGCTGACAGCAGCAAAAAAACAGCCTGTATCAATACAGGCTGTTTTTTTTATCGTTCAGTTAATTATCTGTTATGCCGAGGAGAGATTTCTGTATTGTCTGAGCATCGCTGACAGTAAGACCGTCGCCGTTCATATCGGCGTTAGCCTTGCCCTTTGCGGTAATGTGATGTTCAGATGTGCCGTTTTCGCCGTACTTATCGGGATTTGCAAGAGCCTGCATAATAAGCACCGCATCTGCCATATCTGCTGTACCGTCGCAGTTTGCGTCGCCATTAACATTTTCAGTATCGGCTTCTACTGCCTGATAGCCTAAATCCTCAGCCGATACAAATTCGCTTTGTTCTATGATCCTGCCCTTGATAAGGTCTGTACCTGCTATCTTGTATATCTGCTCGGGAGTTAATGAGCATCTGAGAGCTGTGCCTGTAAAATTCGCCTCTGAAACGTCAATTCCGATAAAGTCGCAGACTTCCTTTGTTTTAGCAGCATATGCTTCCTGATACATCTTATCGGAAAGATTATTTTTGAAAGCCCCTACCATCTCGTTGATTTCATCGGCTGAATATACTGATGTATCCAGTGTATTCATATATTCCTCTGTTGCTCTGTTGACCTCGGGGTGGATTTTGGAATAATCAATTTTGAATGTGCACCACATCATTACGTCTATCTTTTCAAGTCCTGCGTCAATGTCGTTTTTCAGCTTTTCAGAAACATTAAGGGTTTCTTCGGGAGTATCAGTGCTTACAGCTATATAATCGTAATAGAATGT
>SFFP01000221.1 GCA_004556875.1 Ruminococcus flavefaciens | reverse complement strand
GTCAATGGCTCGGCTTCGTGTTGCCCATTTCACGATGATGTCAACCCTAGTTTTAGATACTGGCGTCAGAAGAAGTTTTTTAACTGCTTTGGCTGTAACTTGTCGGGCGATGTAATAAACTTGCACCGCATAACTTTGCAAAGAAAGCTCAAGACAAGAGTAAGTAGGGAGAAGGCATTATTTGACTTATGCCAGTTGTATAATATCCAAGTTAATACGCAGGTCAAGACCAATAGCCTGACTAAAACACAGCGTACTGTTGATACGATAGATACGCCAACCGAGAGCGTAGAAATACAAACCCAAAGCGTATTTGACAAATGTAGGCAGTCTATAAACCTTGAACCTGCCCTAGTTGAAAGTAGGAAGCATTTCAGCTTATTGACTTTCAGAAGGGAGAATAAAGCAATTCAAGAAAATCGTAATTTAACACTAGAGCAACGATTTGCGGCTTATGATAAGCTCGATTACAAGGCTCAGATAGCTATAAGCATTGACGAGGCACACTTGTCAGAAGCCGAGAAGATGCGAATTTCTGACATAGATAAAGCAATCTAAGTAAGGAGGGTATTATGACACTAGGCGTAGATAATACAGCCGAGATTGACAGTAAGCTTGGCACTAGTGAGATAAAAACATTTGATATAAAGGCATTTGGCTATTTAGATTGGCTCAAGACTGTCAAGAGTTTCCTATCACTCGATATTTCAGTTCGGGGTACTGGCTGGGTTTCGTGGCTAGATGGCAATTTAACTTGGGGTAGAATAAGTCTTAAATCAGATAATGAGGTTGAACGGGTCGTAGAGTTTAAGCAAGCTCTTTTAGATATTATCAAGGACACGGCTTATGATTATTATATTATTGAAGATGTTATCGGCTCTTGCAATTTCAAGACTGCTAAAGCCTTATATGCGTTAAATAGCGTCATAGATATGCTGATTTACGAAAAGACAATATTGCCGCCCATAGCCTTATATCGTGAAGGCAATACAGTATGGAAGAAGAATTTAAGAGGCATAGCAGGCAACGAGATAGTAGTCAAATCACGAGATTATACTAATGGCTCTGATAAAGAGTGTACAAAAGCCTGCTTAGAGGCACTTGGGATGCCTATAACAAGCCTGAAGGCAGGCATATATACTGATAAGCAGGTAGAAGATATATGTGATGCCCTTGGAATGGCTTTGGGTACTATCGCAGTTAAAATAAACAAAGCCCCAGTGGTGAAATCTAAAATTCAGACAGTAGATATCCGCCACGGATATGATATAAAGCAGTTCACAGATTACGATTTAGCTATCAAGGCAGCAGAGCGGCTTGCCAAGAGGGATAATAGCAATATCATAGTGAAATATCTGTCGGGCGATGACAAACATAACGACCTGATTAGATATATGTCAGAACTTATCCCAGATGACCCTAAGGCAGTCTATATCATAGAAACGCCTGTTTCTAAATGTTGTAATCTGCTTTTAGTTAAAAAACTTGAAACGCTAGCTGATACTTATTTTTTAGTTATACGGAAGCACTAAATCAAAATCAGGAGGGTACTATGACTCAAGAAGAATATGGCTACATAGGTGAGCTAAAAACCGCCTTTAGCATCTTAAATTCAGGCGCAGTCGGCTACGGCAGATGCCTAGCAAATCTCTATCTGCCTCTATATGACACTACAACGGAGATAGATTTTCTTGTTGTCCACACAACGGGTATTTATTTCATCGAGAGTAAGAACTACAAGGGCAAGGTAATTGGCAATCAGGGCAAGATGTGGACACACATCTATAAAGGCAAGACAAAGCAGTTCTATTCGCCTGTTATGCAGAACCAGACGCATATCAAGACCCTAGCTTATCATACCAAACTAGACAAGTCCAAGATATTCTCTTATATCGTCTTTGATGACGATACTGTCCTGCAAGGCGTACAGAATAACAAGCAAGTTAGGGTAATCAAACGCTCTAAACTGATTGAGAATTTCAAGAAGGATGCTATGACCCGCCCACAGGTGTTTACACCTGAGCAAGTTAATTATATCATAGCTATGCTAGAGCCTTGTACTCGTGTCAATAACGCTGTTAAGCAGCGACACGTTGCAAACATTAAAGCAAGGCATAACAACTAACAAGCTAGAGTGCTGTATCAGCAAATAGCAATCAAGGGTACTATGCAAATAAGCCCTAGGGGTGCTATAAGTGATACTAGCCTACGTTATACTTTTGTGACTTTTTGCAAAGGAGTGTGCTATATGGCATATAATGATTTCTATAGCGGTGGCTTTATTAACCCAAATATGCAACAGCAACAGCCACAGCAATATCCGAACCCACAAATGCTGGGTGCAACCCCAGCCCAGATAAATGCAATGAAGGCTATGCAAACATTTCAGCCCAATCAGCAGTATTCTGAAATGCAGGCTATGCAGATGCAGGTAATGCAGATGCAGGCTATGGGTATGCAGAACCCTTATGGATTGTCCATAAATGCAAGAGGTGAACTCAAGATACCTGCTGCGACAACACAGAATGTATGTCAGTTTATTTATCAGGCTTTACTGCAAGCCCAGCGAGTGAATGTTCCCTTTGAGATGCTGGAGTTCATTAAGATAACGGAGCCTTTTGCATCTCAAGGCAATGTTCGTCACGCTTGTAAGTTCAATATGCTCCAGCTAGATGAACTCGCACCCACGCAGATACAGTATTTTGACAAAGCGACTATTGAGTTTGCTTACTGCCCTAATTGCTATCGGGTATTATACTACCTAGATAAACTTATTTAAGGAGGCTAGACTGACAATGAACGCCAATCCGATATTTCTTATCAAAGACTATTCCGAGATGACGACAACAGAGGCACAGCAAACCTACATAGAGGCTGTTGAGGACTTCATAAACCAGTGTAGAGAGGCTGCTAATGCAGGTGAGGAGCTCGTATCCGATGCTGTTTATGACACAGCCATTGATATCCTGCGTCAGATTAAACCTGACTCGCCTATCTTCAATACTACTTGGTCCCAAGATGCTGATACGCCCGTTGACGAGAACATTGATAAGTACCTAATCACAAACCCAATGCTCTCTATACTGACTATCAAGGACGTCAAGGTGAAAGAGTTACAGCCATTTGCCAACGCTGTGCTCGCTAACAAAGACCCCAGCCTGGGTATTCAGCTTCACGCAAGTATGAAGATGAACGGACACGGCATTAGATACGTCTACAATAACGGCGATTTCGTAAAAGCCCACACTAGAGGCAGAGCCTCCAATGGCAGAGATATAACAAGGGCACTTAGCCTGATACTGCCTCCCCACATAGCAGCCCTCGAAGGCAAGGGTATTGTGGAGTTCAGAGGCGAGTTGCTACTGCCCTATTCCAATATGCAGGCTGCCCGTGGCTATAAGCCTGATATAAAATCCGCTTTTACAGGCGTATCAGCTCTGATAAGAGAAAGTGCTTCAGATGAGGAATACAAGCTGCTCAAAGTAGTAAGTTATGCTTGCTATAATGACAGCTTGCAGTTCAAGTCACTCACTCAAATGTACCAGTTTATACAATCTTGTGGCTTAGAAACACCAATACACAAGGCATATATGTTCAATGGTACCGATGTAGCGGCTGCCTGCACCCAGGTGGTAAATGAGTTCGAGCAGTTGCAATCTGGTTAT
>SFFP01000220.1 GCA_004556875.1 Ruminococcus flavefaciens | reverse complement strand
AATGTCGTCAAAGAGAGCATTTTCAACTATCATGCCCTGCTCGCGAAGCTCCTTTGCCGCCTTTAATGCAGCTACCTCGCAGCCTTCCTCAGCATATACAATAACGTCAGGTCTTGGCTCAGCAGGAAGAACATCGCTCTTTTCCATGAGCTTTGCAACAGCGTTGATATTTACTGCAAATCCGATAGCAGGAACATCATATCCGAATTCTGATATAAGCTTATCATAGCGTCCGCCTGAAAGTACTTCCTCACCGTGTCCCTGTAAATAACCCTTTATGATAAGACCTGTGTAGTAATCGGTCTTGTTTACAAGTCCGAGGTCAACAGTGATAGAACCATCACCGCCGCAAAGCTCAGAAGCATCTGTGTATATCTCTCTGAGTTCATCAAGGATACGCTTGATATTGTCATCGGGCATAAGCTCCTCAGCCTTTTCAAATACTTCCTCACCGCCAAAGAGTGCAGGGAGCTTTTTAAGTGCTGTGATGACCGGTGAACTGCCGAAGCTGTCGAGGAGATCATTGAGTGCAGGGAAATTCTTGTTTTCAATAAGCTTTCTGATGTTTTCCTTGTCCTTGTCAGAGGCTTCAAGCTTGCCTACAAGCTCCTTGAAAATTCCGATATGACCAAGTTCAAGAGAAAACTCCATGCCAAATGAGCTGAGTGAGTCAACTGCTGTTGAGATAACTTCAAGGTCAGCCATTTTAAGCTGTGAGCCTATAAGCTCGATACCTGCCTGTACGACCTCGTCGCTTCTTCCCTTTAGTGAAGGCTCTGTTGTGTATACAGCCTGTGCATAGCAAAGCTTCAGCGGAAGCTCAGCATCTCTCAGTCTTGTTGCAACTATTCTTGCAATAGGCATTGTAGTATCGGGACGCATTACAAGAAGTCTTCCCTTGCTGTCCGTGAGCTTATAAAGATTTTCCTGTGGAAAATAACGTGAATTAAGGTTGAATACATCAAAGAATTCAAGTCCCGGAGTAATTGTCTCGTTATATCCGCGGCTCTTGAAAAGCCCCATAAGTGTGCTTTCTATATTTCGTCTTACAATACACTCTCCGAAAAGCAGGTCTTTCGTGCCCTCGGGGGTGATAAGATCGTAATTTTTCATAATATCCTCCTCATTTGTATGATAAGTGATCGTCTCTTTCACTTTAGTCTGCTAACATGATAATATGATAACATATTACTAAAAGAAAGTCAAGTTAAAAGAACGACATCTGTGTGGATTCGGGCAAATCACCAAATGCTCCTATGTTTTTCAACATATCTATTGTTGTTTTTGACGCTCCGCTCTCCTGCTGGAACTCTTCAATAGACATAAATCCGCCCTTCTGTACAGCTTCGTAGATGCCCTTTGCGGCGTTGTCTCCGACACCGCTCATTGCCGAGAATGGTATTCTCAGCTTGCCGTCCTCAACAAGATAATCGGTAGCGTGTGATTTGAAAAGATCTATTGGCAGGAACTCATATCCTCTTGACATCATCTCATTTGTAATGAGCAGGATATCGTAAAGGGCGCTGTCCTTATTGGTCTTATCGTTTCCGAGAGCCTTGATCTCCTCGATCTTAGCGCGTACAGCGCCTATGCCCTTTACGGCAAGCTCTGCGTCAAAGTCTTCGCCGCGGACCGAGAAATATGTGGCATAGTATTCCAGCGGCATATGGAGCTTGAACCAGCCCAGCTTTATCGCCGCGATAACGTATGCCGCCGCGTGAGCCTTAGGGAACATATACTTGATCTTCAGACAGCTCTCAATGTACCACTCAGGTACATTATGGTCGCGGAGCATCTGAATTATCTCAGGTGTGAACTGCTTGGGCGCTTTGCCCTTACGTGTCCACTCCATGATCTGGAATGCCATTTTCGGCTCTACATTCTTATATAAAAGATAAGTCATAATAGAGTCACGCGTTCCGATAACGTCTGAAATTGTACATACTCCGTTGTCGATAAGGTCTTTTGCATTGCCCAGCCAAACGTCAGTACCGTGTGAAAGTCCCGAGATCTGTAAAAAGTCGCTGAACTTTGTAGGCTTTGCGTCAAGAAGCATCTGTATGGTAAATCCTGTACCCATTTCAGGTATTCCGAGACTTCCTGTCTTACAGTATATCTCTTCGGGAGTAACTCCCAGTACATCGCAGTTTGTACACATACGTATAACATCGGGGTCAGAAGTCGGAACGTCCTTGATCTTTATGCCTGTAAGGTCTTCAAGGTGCTTGTAAAGTGTAGGAACAACGTGTCCCAGCTCGTCAAGCTTCAGGATAGTATCATGGAGCGAGTTGAAGGTGAAGTGGGTAGTTATGATCTCAGAATCCGCTGTATCAGCAGGGTGCTGAACAGGCGTAAAGTCGTAAACATCGTAATCCGACGGAACAACGACCATTCCTCCCGGGTGCTGACCTGTAGTTCTCTTGATGCCTGTACAGCCTATGGCAAGGCGGCTCATTTCCGCATTGTTGAGAGTTATACCGTTCTCTTCGCAGTATTTCTTTACATAGCCGTATGCGGTCTTTTCCGCAACAACGGAAATAGTTCCAGCCTTGAAAACGTTTGATTTACCAAAAAGCTTCTCAGTATAACGATGTGCCCAGAACTGGTATTCATCGGAGAAGTTAAGGTCGATATCAGGCGCTTTATCACCATCAAATCCCAGAAAAGTCTCGAATGGGATATCATGTCCGTCACGGTTCATGTCTGTTCCGCAGTCAGGGCACTTCTTAGGCGGCAGGTCAAATCCCGAACCGTATACACCGTCCAGCAGGAATTCACTGTGCTTGCAGTTAGGGCAGACATAGTGAGGCGGAAGCGGATTTACTTCTGAAATTCCTGCCATAGAAGCAACGAATGATGAACCAACCGAACCTCTTGAACCAACAAGATAGCCGTTTTCGACTGAGTTCCAGACAAGCTTCTGAGCAATAATGTAAAGAACTGAAAATCCGTGCTTGATGATAGACGAAAGCTCTCTGTCAAGGCGCTTGTCAACAAGCTCGGGAAGCGGATCACCGTATATCTCATGAGCCTTGTCGTGGGTGATCCTGACAAGCTCTTCTTCTGCGCCATCGATAGTAGGTGTGAACGTGCCCTTTGGTATTGGTCTGACGCACTCTATCTGGTCAGCAATGGCGTTTGTGTTGGTAATAACTACTTCCTTAGCCTTATCCTCGCCGAGATACTCAAACTCAGCCATCATTTCCTCGGTAGTTCTGAGATAAAGAGGAGCTTGTTCCTCTGCGTCCTTAAATCCCATGCTGGCAAGGATTATTTTACGGTAGATAGCGTCCTTAGGGTCAATGAAATGAACATCACAGGTCGCACAGGTAGGTATTCCAAGTCTGTCGCCCATATCCACGATGTACTTATTGAAAGCACGAAGCTCGTCATCGTCCTTTGCCACACCGTCACGAACCATAAATGCGTTGTTGCCTATTGGCTGAATTTCAAGGTAATCATAGAACCTTGCAAGGTTGTCGATATAGTCCTGATCGCGGATATTGAGCATATCCTGAAATTGATCAAGGCAGAAATCGAGCACGAATGTTGATCTGACATAATAAAGCAATCGACAACCTCCAGTTGGTCGAACAGGCCCAGGGCGCACTTCTATACGGGGTAACCCCCGGTTGTGCGCCCTGGGAGACTGAACGCCCCAGGCACCAGAAT
>SFFP01000219.1 GCA_004556875.1 Ruminococcus flavefaciens | reverse complement strand
AACTAACAAGTCCCGAGGCATACCGCTTCGGGACTTTTATTGTTTTCAGTTTTTCGGATATTTCCTTTCATCTGTACTAATACCAAAAGAACAAGGCGGCACATCATGTACCGCCCTGCCCTTATATAATGGAATAAAGAAAACATTAACCTTTTTTGATCACTGCTTGTTGTATGTTACCCACTGATAGTGTGCAGTAAGAGGAGTCTTGCCGTTGTAAGCCTTGAGCCAGTCATCAACTGTGAGACCGGGCCATGTGTTCATCATGATCTTTCCTGCTGTCTTAGGAATGTTGTCGTAAGCTGTGTGAACTGCCTTACCGTCGATGTACCATGTGATATGGTCAGGCTGCCAGTCAAAGCCGTATGTGTGGAACGCCTCAGAAGAGTCAAATCCAAGATCAATCATCTTCTCATGGTTGCCCTGTCCGTTTGTGTAGTAGTTGAGCTGTACCTTTGTTGTGTCCTTGCCGAGGATCTCGATATCGATCTCGTCCCAAGGATTCTTGTCAGACTCGCCTGTGTATGTAAAGAATGAAGATACAACACCGTCATTCTTTATTGCCTGCATTGAGGTCTCATAGTAGCCGTAGTGATAGAAATTGTTTGTACGGAACTCGCCGCCTGAGTAGCGTGGATTCCAGTCAGGATTCTGATCGTTTGTCCACTTCTGGTCTATCTTGAGTTCGAGGCAGCCGTCCTTGATAACAGCATTTCTCTCATACCACCAGCAGTCAAACGGCTTGCCGTTTGTCCAGCCGTTTGAAGCAAAGAAGTCGCCCGGCTTTCCGGTACGGAAGTCAGATACCATAGTAGCCTTGCCGTTCATAGGAGTACCCTTATCAGGGATACCTGACTGTGAAACAGGTACAGTTGTAGTTGTTGTAACGACCTTAGCTGTTGTGGTGGTCGTAGTTGTTGTAGTAGTTGTTGTCGCACGGGTCGTAGTAGTTGTTGTATTCGCAGGCTGATCGTTATTTGTCTTGTAAGACACAGGAAGCTTATCAACAAGACCGAGGAGGTACTTCTGGATAGAAACAGAATCGTTTCCTGTGAGCTTAGTGCCGTTCTCATAAACGTCGCCGTTTGCAACGCCCTGTTCTGTGATGTGGTCTTTATTAGAACCGTTTACGCCGTACTTGTCAGGATTTGCAAGTGACTGCATAATGATAACAACATCTGACATATCAACGCCGCCGTCACAGTTAGCATCGCCCCAGAGTGTAACATCTGTTGGTGTCGATGGTGTTGTCGGCTGAACTGATGAAGCCTTCTTATCTGTAAGTGTAAGGAGATATGTAAGAGGAGAATTCCAGTAAATCGTTATCTCGTTTGTTGAATAGCTCTCGCTGTTGTCAACATAGCACTTTGCAGCAGGAGAATCCTGGCAGTAAGCCTTAGCAGCACTGTCCTCAAGGTTCTGGTTTACACCGCCGACAAGCATACCCTTCATAGCTTCACCTGCAGCCATAGACGGTCTGTGGTGAGGATTTTTAGGAGATACTGTGCCGTAGCCTGTCATAAAGCTTGTGCCGAGCGGATTTGTACCGAGGAGATAGTCAAGCTGACCCTCAGCAGCATCAACATAAGATGGATCGCCTGTGAGCTGATATGCAAGTCCGAGAATGATACCTGCGTTCGCAACAGTCATATTGCTGCCCCAGTTGAACTTTGTAAGAGCAACACCGTAGCCTGTGCTGTTTGCAGTCTTGCGTAAGCTGTCAGCCTGTGAGAGAACCGCCTTCTTAGCATTGCTGTATGCAGCAGAGTTTGTATCAGCGTCCTTCATTGTGAGAAGCGCGATATTGCCGTAGTCACCTACTGTTGACCAGTCAAGTCCCTCAGAAACACTGCTTATAGCGTTGAGGTATGTCTTGTCGCCTGTAGCGCGGTACATCTGAGCAGCTGCCCAGTAACGCTCGTCTCTGTCGGTCAGGTCGCCGTATTCACCTGTTGTGATGTCAGCAGGATTTTTAAAGATGAAGTTAGGATTTTTCTGGAGATAGTCCCAAGCCTTCTTAGCGCAGCTGAGACAGTCATTAGCGAACGAAGCATCAACGTCCTTGTAGAATTCATATGCAAGCGCCATTGAAGCACAGAAATCAGCAGTAGCTGTTGTGGAAACAGGTGTTACGATAAGCTCGGCTGTTTCCTTTTCAGGAGCAACATATCCGGGGAATACAGCACAAGTTACCTTGTGGTAAACACCGCCGTCGCTTCTCTGCATCTTCTTCATCCACTCAAGCTCGAAACGTGCCTCGTCAAGAACGTCAGGAATACTGTTTCCGCTCTCAGGGATACCGATGCTGTCACCGTAGAGTGAAGGTGCGGCAGCATAAGCATAAAGAAGGTCTGCAACAGCCTTAGCACCGGGAACTACATATCTGCCGTAGTCACCTGCATCGTGCCAGCCGCCTGAAACGTCTATCTTATCGCTTGTGCCGTATACAGTTGCCATCTGAGTGTGACATGGAACGTGGCTGAACTTGCCGCCCTCAACTGAAACGCCGCAGCGCTGTAAGTAGAGCATCTTTACGGAATCGTCAAGAAGATTTCCGTAAACGTCGTCACCGATAGAGAATGTGTATGAATCATCAAGGCCTGCGCACTTGATGTAGTAGTTGCCCTTTTCAGTTACAGATGAGAAATCACCCTTGTAGTTAGTCTCGCCTGCACCGGAATTGTTTATAGCAGCGCTGAGGTCACCTGTGAAAACTGTCTGCTTTGTATCAGCATTTACGACTTCAAACTTGGAAGCATTTGAAACATTGCGGAATACAGCTATCTTAGAAGCATCTGATCTGTATCCTACCTGATTGATATTTATATCCGGCTCATAAGCCTTGTTTGCGCTGTAATCCACATTGCTGTCGTCAAGGAGCTCAAGTGAAACATTATCGATATAGATAGTATGCTCAGGGAGCTCACCCTCATGCTTTTCCTGGATACCGCAGTTGAACACCAGCTTTGACATGATATCAGTGTCATACTCCATTGTGAAGTCCTGAACAACTGTCTGAGGAGTTGATGTAAGCTCAAGTCCCTTCCAAACATAAGCCTGATATGTACCGCCGTTCTGCTGTATCATGCCCTCGATAAAGCGGTCTGTTGAACTTGATATATCGTATTTCAGACGATAAACGCCATTCTTGTAGAGCGGAATGATATCATAGAATACCTGTACAGCATAGTTTACCTTGCCGACAGAAGATACTGTAAGAGCAAGTCTGCCGTCATTTGTGGAAAGCGAGCACTTTCCGCCGCTCTCCTTGTAAGTTCCCCAGCCTGATGTACCCGACTCAAAAGTGGAGTTCTTGATGATGTTGCCTGCTGCGAAAACAGGTGCAGACACTACAGGAAGAGCCGAAGCCATAACTGTACAAACTGCAAGAGCTGCCACACAGCGTCTGAATGTGTGCTTTTTCATAAAAATTCCCTCTCAATCCGTGACATACGTCACTATTTATTATACATAATTGTAACAAAACGTGCAGGAAATCACAATAACAAAATGAACACGTTATGTAACATTTTGTGCTTTTTTTCGGTACTCAGACGGAGTAAATCCCGTCTGCTCCTTGAACTGCCTTGCAAAATGAACATAGCTGTGATAGCCGCTGCTTGTTGAGATGTCATTTATATTCATATTTGTGGTGGAAAGGAGCATCCTAGCATAGCTGA
>SFFP01000218.1 GCA_004556875.1 Ruminococcus flavefaciens | reverse complement strand
GATACTCTACAGTTATGATACTGTGGCGCGTCACAGGGCGAATACCGTCCAGCGAAAGACAGCCTTCCTCTGTGTCGTAGGTATCCTTTGACTTATCAACAATAACAGGATTTATCATAGCGATATACTCATCGCCTATAAGTGCAACAAGGATAGTTTTATTTACTCCTATCATGTTAGCTGCCATACCCACACAGCGCTCCTCATTGGCTTTTACCGTATCAAGAAGATCACGCACAGTCTGCATATCGGCTTTTGTGGCAGGTTCTGACTTTTTGCTGAGTGCTTCGATATCTCTTACTATATCTTTTACCATATCATTCATCCTTTCGTTTTTCTGCTTAGCTATATCATATCATACCAAAGAAAAACTGTCAACCGCAAAGCAAAACTGCCGAGCCATATTTCAGACTCGGCAGTGTGATTTTTTATTTTACAGAGGGCTTATTTTCTGTCCGATGGCACTGTCCGTGCATTGCGCAGTTCTGACAGCCATGACTGCATGATGACTTGCCCTCTTTTTTGTCCTTGACCATTTTGAATATGATAAGTCCGACTACGGCAATAAGTATCACCGCAACTACGATAGATCCGAGGTTTGCTGAAAGCCATGCGATCATATTGATCCCTCCAGTGAATATCCCCCGTCAGTGACGGGGGACGATATTTTATGCCTTGCTCTTTGATACTTTTACGTTCTTTTCGAGCTTTGTAGCTTCCTTGTATGGACGGAAGAGCATATAGAGCATGAATGCTATTACTGCTATTGCAAAGATAAGTCCTACAACGTGAACATTTCCTGTAAAGAGGCAGCCAAGCTGATAGATAACGAGTGAAACTGCATAAGCGAATACACACTGATAACCAACTGCGAAGAGTGTCCACTTAGGATTGTTCATCTCTCTCTTCATAGCACCGATAGCTGCGAAGCAAGGTGCGCAGAGGAGGTTGAATGCGAGGAATGAATAGCCTGCAAGCTTTGTAAGTCCCTCAAAGTCGAGAACGCCGAATACTCCGACAACCTCTTCCTTAGCAACGAGACCCATAACTGTAGCAACTGTAGCTGCTGCATCGTCAAAGCCGAGAGGAGCAAATATCCACTTGACAGCGTTACCGATATGGCCGAGAATAGAATCTGCAAGCTCCATATCAGGATCAAATGCAAATGAACCGCCCTCAGGCCAGCCATGAACTGAACCTGCCCAGATAACGATGGAAGAAATAAGGATGATAGTACCTGCCTTCTTGATGAATGACCAGCCGCGCTCCCACATTGAACGGAGAACGTTGCTTACTGTAGGTACGTGATATGCGGGAAGCTCCATAACGAATGGTGCAGGATCTCCTGCGAACATCTTTGTCTTTTTGAGCATGATACCCGAAATGATGATAGCAGCCATTCCGAGGAAGTATGCACTCGGGCCTACCCACCATGCACCACCGAAGAGTGCAACGGATATCATAGCAATTATCGGGAGCTTAGCTCCGCAGGGGATAAATGTTGTTGTCATGATAGTCATACGGCGGTCACGCTCGTTTTCGATGGTAAGTGAAGCCATGATACCGGGAACGCCGCAGCCTGTACCGATAAGTATCGGGATGAATGACTTACCCGAAAGACCGAAACGGCGGAAAATTCTGTCCATGATGAAGGCAACTCTTGCCATGTATCCGCATGACTCAAGAATTGCGAGGAAAATGAAGAGTACCAGCATCTGAGGTACAAATCCGAGAACCGCACCAACACCTGCTACGATACCGTCAAGGATAAGGCTCTTGAGCCAGTCACCGCAGTTTACAGCGTCAAGTCCTTTTTCAACAAGAACAGGAACACCGGGTACCCATGTGCCGTAGTCAGCAGGATCAGGAGCTGTGAACTCACCCTCTTCGTCAAGAGCTTCGCCCAGTGCAGCATTGATATCGTAAACAGCGCCGCCTGTTTCTTCGTTCTTGTAGAACTCATCGACATAGCTTCCGTAAGCTTCCTCAAATGCTCCGAAATCAGCGTCCTCGATAGCTCCGAGAAGCTCATCTGCGCCCTTGATGTCGGAGTCTTCGGCAGCAGCCTCAACAACTGCCTTTACGCCGTCTGTAAATACGAATTCGTTTGCCCACTTGTCTGTTTCGTCGTCATAGTCTCCGCTCATTCCGAAGAGATGGAAACCGTCACCGAAAAGTCCGTCGTTTGTCCAGTCTGTTACCCATGTACCGACTGTTGTAACAGAAACATAGTAAACGATTATCATGATTATCACAAAGATAGGAAGACCTAACCAACGGTTAGTAACTACCTTGTCTATCTTATCAGACACGGAAAGTGAACCTGCGTTCTTTTTCTTGTAAACACCTTTGATGATGCTTGTTATGTAGTTATAACGCTCATTTGTGATAACTGACTCGGCATCGTCGTCCATTTCCTTTTCAACAGCCTTGATATCAGTTTCGATGTGGTCAAGCTTATCCTTTGAGATGCTGAGCTGCTCTATGACCTTTTCATCGCGCTCAAAGAGCTTTACTGCGTACCAGCGCTGCTGTTCCTCAGGCATATCGTGAAGTACGCACTCTTCGATATGAGCGAGAGCGTGCTCCACAGGGCCTGAGAAAGTGTGCTGTGGAACTGTCTTTGTGGATTTTGCAGCATTTATAGCTGCTTCAGCAGCTTCCGAGATGCCTTCGCCTTTAAGTGCCGATATCTCGACTACTTTACAGCCAAGTACCTTTGAAAGCTCGCTTATATTGATCTTGTCGCCGTTTTTCTTAACGACATCCATCATATTTACTGCTATGACAACAGGTATTCCCAGCTCAGTGAGCTGAGTTGTAAGATAAAGATTTCTCTCAAGGTTTGTACCGTCAATGATATTGAGAATAGCGTCAGGACGCTCTGTGATGAGATAATTTCTTGCAACGACTTCTTCGAGAGTGTAGGGTGAAAGCGAGTAAATACCCGGAAGGTCAGTTATAACGACTCCGTCATGTTTTTTGAGCTTACCCTCTTTCTTTTCTACCGTAACGCCAGGCCAGTTACCTACGAACTGATTAGAGCCTGTCAGTGCGTTGAACAGAGTAGTTTTGCCGCAGTTAGGGTTACCTGCAAGCGCGATCTTGATACTCATTGTATTCTTCCTCTCCTTCTGTCAGCATGAAAACCGACAGCTTTTTTAAAATTACTGTACCTCTACCATTTCAGCATCTGCTTTACGGATAGAAAGCTCATATCCTCTGACAGTGACCTCAATAGGATCGCCGAGAGGTGCTACCTTACGGACTGTCACCTTAACGCCCTTTGTAAGTCCCATATCCATGATGCGGCGTTTTACAGCGCCCTCACCTGTGAGCTTTTTCACGGTAACTGTGTCACCGATCTTCACTTCTTTCAGATTCATTGTTCATCCTCCTCAAACCATGATCTTCTGAGCCATTTCGCGGCTGATAGCTACTCTTGCCTCTTTGACATTGACGATGAGATTTCCGTCAACGGTATTTACTACCGTAACGTTTCCTCCGGCGACAAATCCGAGGTTTTCGAGGTGCTTTTTCACCTCAGGAGTACCGCCGAGTCTCTGAATAGTATATGTCTCTCCAACATTTGCAAACGTAAGCGGCATCATAATTCCTCCTTAATAATATAATATATTAATAAAGTTAGCTATCGCTAATCCTAAGTTATTATACACTAACGGTTAATGGAAGTCAACAAG
>SFFP01000217.1 GCA_004556875.1 Ruminococcus flavefaciens | reverse complement strand
CACTAAGAAATTCAAAGCAACGATCTCATCACGCTTCCTGATATATGCCTATTTCAGATTTTGGGTATTCTATGACTGCACATTTCTTGACAATTCCAAGAAAAATTCATATTTGCATGATATCATATAGACTATAATACCACATCTGCGCACAGGTGCAGGACAAAGGAGTGAAAAAAATGAAGGTTTCCGATGGATTCTGGCTGAACAAAAATGGCTATGAAGTAAATTGGGCAGCTCAGATATATGAAACGGAAGCGGACGACTGCTCTGTAACAGTTTATGCAGTAACACAGTGGGTGTCCAACAAGGGCATGACGCTTAGCGGCCCTATGCTTACTGTCCGTTTTACGTCCACCCTCGAAAACAGCATAAAAGTCAGCATAAGTCATTTCAGCGGATACACAAAAAAAGAGCCTTCATTCCCGATTTGCGAGGACGGAGAGTTCAGACCCGTGATAAAAAAGCATCGAGACGGTTATGAACTGATATCGGGCGATACTTCGGTAAAAATCGGCAAAGAGAAGAGGGCGTGGGAAATCTCTTACTATTATAAAAAGAAGCTCCTCACTAAGAGCGGCTGGCGTACGACTTCCATCATCACTGAGGAGGACTGGCATAAAGAGCACAGACACGGCGGAGAGCGTTTCTACGCACAGTCGGACAACGGCGGAAGTACATACATACGCGAGATGCTGAATATTTCGGTAGGCGAGTACATTTACGGCTTTGGCGAGAAGTTCACCACATTTGTGAAGAACGGTCAGACTGCCGAGATTTGGAATAATGACGGAGGTACTTGCACCGAACAGAGCTATAAATCCGTGCCGTTTTTCGTGTCATCAAGAGGCTATGGAGTCTTTGTGAATACCCCTGAAAAGGTGGTGTTCAATGTGGCTGACGAGAACGTTACCAAGACTGCCTTTACGGTACAGGGCGAAAGCCTTGAATACTTCATTTTCGGCGGAGATGTTATAGCTGATGTCATTAGCCGCTACACTGCTCTTACAGGCAGACCTGCACTGCCGCCGCCCTGGTCATTCGGACTGTGGCTGTCAACGTCGTTTACTACCGATTACGACGAAAAGACCGTAAACTCTTTTATCGACGAAATGTGCAGGAGAGATATCCCCCTCGATGTATTTCACTTTGACTGCTTCTGGATGAAGGAGTATGAGTGGTGCGGATTTGAGTGGGACAAGAGAAAATTCCCCGACCCTGAGGCTATGATAAAGCGACTGAAGGACAAGGGACTAAAAATATGTGTATGGATAAATCCGTATATCGGACAGAAAGCGCCTGTATTCCGCGAGTGCATTGAAAAAGGCTACTTTATAAAAAATAAGGACGGCTCTGTATTCCAGTGCGATATGTGGCAGCCCGGAATGGCACTCATAGATTTTACCAATCCGGAGGCGAGGAATTGGTTCGCAGGCAAGATACGCGGACTTGCGGATATGGGCATAGATGCAATAAAGACCGACTTCGGCGAGCGTATCCCCACAGATGTGTGCTATTACGACGGCTCTGACCCGTTCAGAATGCATAATTTCTATTCTTATCTTTATAATAAGACTGTGTACGAGGCTTTGAAACAGGCAAAGGGAAATGCCTGCCTGTTTGCAAGAGCCGCATCAGCAGGATGTCAGCAGTTCCCTGTACACTGGGGCGGAGACTGCTTTTCGGATTATGAGTCTATGTGGGAGACTCTCCGCGGCGGTCTGTCGCTGTGTATGTCGGGATTTGGCTTTTTCTCTCATGATATCGGCGGATTTGAAGCAAAGGGCACTCCCGACCTTTACAAGCGTTGGACGGCTTTCGGACTTATGTCTACACATTCGCACTATCACGGAAGCAGTTCATATCGTGTGCCGTGGAATTTTGATGAAGAGAGCTGTGATGTTTCGCGGCATTTCGTAAAGCTCAAGGGCAGGCTCATGCCTTATCTGTGGTCGAATGCGGTGATTACACATAAGACAGGTGTTCCCATGATGAGAGCTATGGCTGTGGACTATACCCATGACAGGAGCGCTCTTACTGTTGATACACAGTATATGCTGGGCGACTCGCTTCTTGTTGCTCCTGTTTTCAGTGAGGACGGTGAGTGCAGTTTCTACCTGCCGTCTGGCGGAATATGGACTGATATACAGACAGGCGAACAGTTGAGCGGCGGAAGCTGGTACACGCGAAAATACGATTACTTCGGTATGCCGCTCATGGCAAAGCCGCGTTCTGTAATAGTGTACGGCGATTTCAAAGGAACTGCCGATTACGACTATATCAACAATATGCACATAGTTGTATACGGACTTGATGACGGTGAAACATCCGAAACGATGGTGTATGAACGTGACGGCATGACGGCTGTGAGCATAAAAGCAGTACGCACAGGAGACAGGATAAAACTCAGCGTTTCGGGAACAGAAAAGCCGTTTACTGCGGAAAGCGCACAGGGACTTGAAGTGATATTCAATGTTTGATTTTTCCCCTTTACATTTTTGCTGAATTGTGGTAAAATAAAATTCAGGTATAAATGAAAGGAAGGGATATGATGACGGAATTTGATGATACATCGGCTCAGCAGGCGCAGTTTGCCGCACTGAACCATGAGATATACAACCTTACAAAACAGCTTGAGGCTAAAGACAGGGAATACCTTGAATCCACAAAGACCGATATGTATGACCCCTTCAAAAATCCTACGGAATTCCGATGGTACAGGGATGACTATTCGGAAATACTTCCGTGGATAACCATGCCGGAGTTTTCAGTGCCTTTTGAGCCTGCGAAGGTAGAAAAAACAGCTATAAGGCGATTTTACAATATAGGCGGATTTATGGTGCTTCTGCAGTTCCTTGCATCGAGTATCGCCGCACAGGGGCTGATAAAAGCCGTAAAAGCCATACTCGGCTCAATGAATCCCGATGCTTCGGCAGGAGCAATATCCCATTATATGGCTAAAGGAGCGATATTCCCTGCTATCAATATGCTGATATTCCTGCTGGCAAATGTGGGATTTGCGCTGATAGGACTGAAATGGGCAAAGATAAAGCCAACCTTCATGATAAAGACGAAGGATTTCGGCTTTGGAGATGCGGTGCAGTATTGCCTTGCAGGATTGTTCATATGGCTTGTGGCGATATATTTGTCTACGGGAATAGAAGATATTTTAACGCAATACGGCTTCACTACCAATGTTCAGGACTCGGATTTCGGAAAAACAGGCATAGGCTTTGCCATAATGACGCTTTACAGCTGTATCATAGCTCCTCTTACGGAAGAGATATTCTACAGAGGTGCGGTCATGAAGCTGTTCTCAAAGGCAAATCAGCGCTTCGGAATAATCATCTCGGCAGTATTTTTCGGACTTGCTCACGGCAATATTCCTCAGTTCGTTCTGGCTGTACTTGTGGGAATGTTCTTCGGACATATCGACATGAAGCATAATTCCATCGTTCCATCGGTGATAGTCCATATCTTTATCAATACTATAGTGACGGTGATATCCGAGATAAAGGGCGATACTATGGCGCTTTCAGCGTTTTCTCTGGTATTGTTTGCATCGGCGGCTATCGGACTTATAGCACTCATCATTTTCAGAAAGGGCTGTAAATTTCCTGCATCGACTCCTGTACAGACACGCAGAGGATTGCCTATAGCCGTTACATCTATCGGATGTATCATTGCAGTTGTTATTCAGGTCATATATATTGCACTTCTTA
>SFFP01000216.1 GCA_004556875.1 Ruminococcus flavefaciens | reverse complement strand
GGGATGTTTACTCAGAACGGAGAACTGTATGAGCGCAGTGCTTCCGAAAAAGAGCTTGAAAACTCGTCTGAGGATTTTCTGATACCTATCGTCCTTACTCATCAGACTGGAAATATGAGTGAGGAACGCTTTAAATCTACTCTTAAAGAGTCAATGGCTAATTCTCCTGAGCAGTCACCTGAGGAACTTGATATTGACAACCTTACCCTCGATGAGATAAGCGAATATATGCACCTCGACCTGAAAACTCATGAGGACAAGGACGAGAAAGGCATTCTGACTACTTATGTTGATATGCGGCCTATAATGCTTGGACTTATCAGCAATGGTCAGCTCAATACCGAACAGATAAGCACTATCCGCAGTCAAATGGAGGATACCGTTTCTGCTGTCGGAAGCAATACAATGAAGTCACTGGGTATTGCTTACGCCATCTCAGCCGACAAAGCCGCAGGCGTTGACGTTGACGAAATCCAAAAAAGCTATCTCTGGCTGCAGGGTGCAAAAATGCTCTGTATGGCACTTCTCATGCTTGCAGCTTCTGTGGGTGCAGGATTTTTCGCCGCACGAACAGGCGCAGGCATAGGCCGTGACCTCCGTGAAAAGATATTCAAAAAGGTCATTGGCTACTCAAATACTGAGATAGATAAATTTTCCACAGCTTCTCTTATCACACGAAGCACAAATGATGTTCAGCAGATACAGATGGTGACCGCGCTTCTTCTGAGGGTTCTGATGTACGCTCCTATTCTCGGAATAGGCGGTGTAATAAAGGTACTGAATACAGGCGCACACATGGGGTGGATAATCATAGCGGCTGTTGCGATTATCCTCATGTTCGTGCTTGTTCTCATGCTTATCGCTATGCCTAAGTTCAAGATAATGCAGAAGCTTGTTGACGGTCTTAACCTCATCTCTCGCGAAATACTGACAGGTCTAAGCGTTATAAGAGCTTTCGGGCGCGAAAAAGAAGAGGAAAAACGCTTCGACAAGGCTAACACAGACCTTATGAAGACTCAGCTCTTCACTAACCGTGTAATGACATTTATGATGCCGGGTATGATGCTCGTCATGTACGGTGTATCACTCACTATCGTATGGGTATCTGCTCACAGGATAGATACAGGAGACCTTCAGGTAGGCGCAATGACAGCGTTTATCAGCTACTCGATACAGATAGTTATGTCATTCCTTATGCTTACGGTAATGTCGGTAATTCTCCCCCGTGCAGGAGTTGCTGCCGACAGAATAGATGAAGTCCTCAAAACAGATACAACTATCGTTGAACCTGAGTCACCAAAGGCAATAACCTCCTCAACAGGTACAGTATGCTTTGACAACGTTTCATTCAAATATCCTAACGCAGATGACAACGCTCTCAGCAATATAAGCTTTACCGCAGAATCAGGAAAGACTACAGCTATCATCGGCAGTACAGGCTGTGGAAAATCCACTCTCATCAACCTTATCCCGCGTTTCTATGATGTAACTGAGGGAAGCATCACCGTTGACGGCGTAGATGTACGTGAGCTCAGCAAGTCAGACCTCAGAAGCAGGATAGGTCTTGTGCCTCAGAAGGGTGTGCTCTTCTCAGGTACTATCAGCTCCAACCTTAAATTCGGAAAGCCTGATGCTTCCGAAGCAGAGCTTGAGAAAGCCGCTGAAACCGCACAGGCAATGGAGTTTATCTCAGGTGATGAAAACGGCTTTGAAAGAGCTATCTCTCAGGGCGGAAGCAACGTTTCGGGCGGTCAGAAACAGCGCCTTGCAATTGCAAGAGCAATTGTCAAATCCCCTGAGATATACATTTTCGATGACAGCTTCTCTGCACTCGATATGAAAACTGATGCCGCTCTCAGAAAAGAGCTTGAAAAATATGTTAAGAATTCCGCTGTTATCATAGTTGCACAGCGTATCAGCACGATAATGAATGCCGACCAGATACTTGTTCTTGATGAGGGCAGAATTGTCGGCAAGGGTACTCACAAGGAGCTTATGAAATCCTGTGACACCTACAAGCAGATCGCAGGCTCACAGCTTTCTGAGGAAGAGATCAAAAAGAGTATCGGAGGTGAGGATAATGAGTGAAAACAATAACAGCAGTATGAATACACAGCGTCCGCGCGGACGTATGAACGGAGGCGGAAGATTTGCCCCGGGCGAAAAGCCAAAGAACTTCAAAAACTCAATGAAAAAGCTCATATCCTACCTCGGAGCATATAAAATAGCTATTTTTATCGTTATGATACTTGCCGCCGTTGCGACTATATTCTCTGTGGCAGGTCCTAAGATAATGGCAAAAGCTACCAATAAGCTCTTTGACGGACTTATGAGCAAAATAGCAGGCACAGGCGGAATCGACTTCGGCTATATCGGGAAGATACTTCTCTTTACCCTCGGACTTTACATTTTCAGCTCTGTTGTCAGCTTCGCTCAGGGCTGGATAATGACAGGCATATCCCAAAAGATATCATACCGACTTAGAAAGGATATCTCCGAAAAAATAGGACGTATGCCTATGGGTTATTTTGAAAGCAGGACCTACGGAGAAGTCCTTTCACGCATCACCAACGATGTTGACACTCTTGGTACTACCCTTAACCAGAGCATAACCCAGATAATCACATCTGTTGCAACTCTTGTGGGTACGCTTATAATGATGCTGTTGATATCCCCGCTTATGACTCTTATTTCTATTGTCATTCTGCCTTTATCGGCTATTCTCCTTTCACTTGTTATAAAGAAATCCCAGAAGCATTTCCGCACTCAGCAGGAATACCTCGGACACATAAACGGTCTTGTTGAGGAAACATACAGCGGACACACAGTTGTTCAGGCTTTCAACAAGGAAGAAGAGACAATAAAGGAATTCTGCGACACAAATGATGTACTCTACAAATCAGCATGGAAATCTCAGTTCATATCAGGTATAATGATGCCTATTATGCAGTTTGTCGGTAATCTCGGATATGCAGGTGTTGCTATTTCAGGCGGACTACTTGCTATAAAGGGAGTTATCGGTATTGGTGATATACAGGCGTTTATCCAGTACGTAAGAAACTTTACCCAGCCTATTACCCAGCTGGCGCAGGTATCCAACATGCTGCAGTCCACAGCGGCCGCGGCGGAGCGTGTTTTTGAATTCCTTGAGGAAGAGGAGGAAGAACAGCTTGCGCAGAATCCGGTGCACCTGGAATTCCCCAAAGGCAGGGTGGATTTCCAGAATGTGGTATTCGGCTACAACCCGGATAAGGTGATCATCCATAACTTCAACTGTTCCGTGAAGCCGGGCCAGACAGTGGCTATCGTAGGCCCCACCGGCGCCGGGAAAACAACCATGGTGAAGCTGCTGATGCGTTTTTACGATGTGAACAGCGGCGCTATCCTGGTGGACGGCCACAATGTAAAGGAATTCAACCGGAGCGAGCTGCGTGAGATTTTCGGCATGGTGCTTCAGGATACCTGGCTGTTTAAGGGCACTATTATGGAAAATATCCGGTACGGACGGCTGGATGCCACGGACGAAGAGGTTATTGCGGCGGCCAAGGCGGCCCATGCGCACCGGTTTATCCAGACGCTTCCCGGCGGCTACCAGATGGAGCTGAATGAGGATGCCAGCAACGTATCCCAGGGCCAGAAGCAGCTTCTCACCATTGCCCGCGCTATTCTGGCGGACAATAAAATCATGATTCTGGACGAAGCAACCAGCTCCGTGGATACCAGGACGGAA
>SFFP01000215.1 GCA_004556875.1 Ruminococcus flavefaciens | reverse complement strand
GTTTGAAAACAATCGAACTTAAACCAGAAAAATTCAGGAGGATACTATAATGTCTAAAATTTATTTTGTTATGAACAACCGTGAAAACACAAGCGAAGGATACAGGGAAGTGTCTGAGGAAGAATTCAGAAACTACATAGAAAGCTTCCCGGAAGGTGAACGTGCTTACTTTATTAATCTCGGATACGCTGTTATGGAAACCGACGAAGAAAGCTATCATGACTACTACAGAGACGTTGACCGGAACAGATATCTTGAAAAACTTGACGCAAAGAACGGACTTATGTCTTACTCAGCACTTGATACAGATGAATTCAACGGAGCTGATATTGTGGAAGATACATCTGAACCGTTTGAAGACAGGGTTCTTCGCAGATTAATGATAGAAAAAATGCCTGAAGCCTTTGAGGTTCTTACACCTGAGGAAAAAGACCTGATTTATCAGATCTATTTTGAGGGAATCAGTGAAAATGCATTATCAGATGTATATGGAGTTAATCAAAGCACGATAACCCGCAGAAAACAGAAGATTCTGCTCAAGCTGAAAAATTTCTTTGAAAATTAATGCATAACTCCCTCGATTTTTTACCTTTAAAAGTGAGGGACAAAAACCTCAAAGAATTTTGAAAACTGAATAACAGCGTATAAGCTACGTTCCCCTTGCTATCTGAAAAGATAAGCGACGAACAGAACACGCCATGATATCACGAATCATCAGGCACCGCAGGCGGCACAAAACTATTTAGTGACCAAAGAGAAGCCAGGCACTGCACCTGATGACAACTGACGGAGCGATCAATGTTCTGTCTATAACAGGCAGCTCCTGTTACGCGACGACAGGCAATGGGTATAATGATACTTCCGGCGACGGCTACTCCACAGGAATGGATAGAGGTTAGAATCCTATGAGGTCATCTCAGCAGATGACCGGCTTATATGTCTCCCTTGTCAGGGGTGTTGAGGACAAATATGACAACTAAGATACGAGTCGGACAGATCATAACCATATGGTCTGTCCTTAGCTGTCAAACAGTTCCTTGTATCGGTCAAGGATATTGAGTATGCCGTTATGAGCGCAGCCCGACAGAAGCCAGCGCTTACCGTTTTGTGTGATAACAAGACATTGCTCGTGACAGAAATCGTCACAGACCTTTTCGCCGTTTTTTATGCAGGACAGCTTTTTGTTCCCCTGTGGATAGCACCGTCTGCCTGTAATACCGCTGAACAGGAACAGCTCGTCATCAAGTTCCATATCGCCGTCTATGAGCTGAATATTCGGCAGTTTGAGTATATCCGTATCAATGCCGATATAGCGTTCGCCGTTGAAGTGAGGCTCGGCAGCCGACTTCTGCATGATTATCTGTGCAGTATGGTTTATCTGCGAGAATGGCAGAATACCTCCCGAGTGGTCGTAGTGACCATGACTGAGTACCACCGTATCTACTGTGGACAGGTCTATGCCGAGAGCTTCAGCATTTTTTACAACTGCGTCGGTCTGCCCTGTATCAAGCAGCAGTTTGTGCTTTTCAGTCTCAATATATAACGAAAGCCCATGCTCTGCAATACACCCTTCATGTCCGCAGGTATTCTCTACAAGTGTGACGATTTTCATCAGTGATTACCGCAGCTGTGACTGCCACAGCCGTGATCTCCGCAGGAATGTTCCTCACCGTGCTCGTGAGCATGGTGGTCACAGGTAGGATTCTCGTTCTGTTCAAGAGTCTGTGAGAGAAAAGCAGCAACAGCATCATCTGCACTTCCCATATTACCGCCGTAAAGAGCGATGCCTGCCTCCTGCATCGCCATCTGAGCTCCGCCGCCGATACCTCCGCAAATAAGAACGTCAGCCTGTGCGTTTTTCAGAAATCCTGCAAGTGCGCCGTGTCCTGCACCCATTGCTCCAACTACCTGCTCTTTTATTATCTTTCCGTCAGCAACATCGTAGAGCTTGAACTGCTCTGTTCTGCCGAAGTGCTGGAAAATCTGTCCGTTTTCATAGGTTACTGCGATTCTCATAATAGTGCTTCCTTTCCGTGTGATCTCCTCCGAGATCGTGTTATCAAGAGTATAATTTCCGCCTGAAATGATGATGCGTCTGCCCTCGACCAAAGCCTGAGCAAGTTTTTTTCTTGCGGTATCATAGATAGCCGTGACAGTTGTCCTCGCCACGTTCATCTCCTGAGCGCATTGTTCCTGCGTCTTAAACTCGTCAAGCGACATAACGACCGTATCGTTAGCTGTATCCTGATCGGGCGCAAAGCTCCAGTAATCGGGGTAACAACAGATACGGCGTGATTTCTGAGGTCTTGGCATAATAGCATCTCCTTTCTGACTTATGTCGATTATAACACATTTATTGACTTATGTCAAGTATAATTCTGCATTTCCGGATATTGACTGATATTACTTCATTTGGTATAATTTTTCTGTAGGAGTGATATTGTGAATAAGAATCTTGAATTGTTCCTGACCTTTATGAAGATCGGGGCTTTTACCTTCGGCGGCGGTTATTCGATGATACCGCTGATTCAGAAAGAAGTATGCGAAAACAAAAAATGGCTGGATGAAAAGGATATTTCCGATATTGTTGCAATTTCAGAGTCAACACCAGGGCCTATCGCTATCAATGCCGCAACATTTGTAGGATATAAGACATCGGGATTTCTCGGAGCGTGTATGGCCACGCTGGGAGTTGTTCTGCCGTCTTTCCTTATAATTTCGCTTATCTCCATGATATTGACGCAGTTTCAAAGCATCAGAGCAGTCCGTTATGCTTTTATGGGTATAAGAGCAGCCGTCCTTGCACTAATATTAAAAGCACTGTGGATGATGTTCAAATCGGTGAAGAAGAAAAAGAAACCCTTTTCCTATGTGGTCATGGGACTTTCACTTGTGCTGACTGCTTTTCTGAATATAGATGCCGTATTTGTCATCATCGGCTGCGGCTTGTTTGGTTTGATCTGGTCGATTTTTAACAGAAAGGAGCAAAGCAATGGCACTGCTTAAATTGTTTCTTGCCTTTCTGAAAATAGGTGCGTTCACCTTTGGCGGCGGATATGCAATGATCGCTATGATACAGGCGGAAGCTGAAAGTCAGGGCTGGCTGACACAGGAAGAGCTTGTGGATTTCGTCGCTCTGAGTGAGAGCACGCCGGGACCTCTTGCAGTAAATATGGCTACATTTGCAGGAATGAGAACTGGCGGTGTTCTCGGAGCTATCATCGCAACACTTGGTATTATTCTGCCTTCCTTTATCATTATACTTATCATCGCAAAGTGTTTTGAGAAGTATGAGAAAAGCAAAGCTGTAGGCGGTATCATGTCTGGCTTGAAACCTGCTGTTGTCGGAATGATAGGTGCAGCCTTTATATCTGTTACGAGGACAGTGTTCTTTCCGTCTGGTATCGGTATATCTGCTTTTTCTTCAGTGAGCTTTTGGATATTCCTCGGATTATTCGCCGTTACCACCGTGCTTGCGTTCAAAAAGGTACACCCGATCAAGATCATTATTCTGTCTGCGGTGATAGGGATAGGCGCAGGATACGGACTGGGATTATAATAGAATTCAGAAAAACATATTGACATTTTTCTATGTGTATGATATAATATAGAAAATCTTCGATGTGAGGTGAGAACGTGGAATTATCAAACAAGCAGATCACTGTGATATTCAAAGCCCTGTGTGATGAAAACAGAGTTCAGATATTCAGACTTCTGCAAAACGGCGAATTATGCGCCTGTCATCTCCTTGAGGAGCTTCACCTGAGTCAACCGACACTCTCTCACCATATGAAGGTGCTCTGCGACAGCGGTCTTGTGGTCGGTAGAAAAGAGGGCAAGTGGATGCACTACTCTATTTCGCAGGAAGGTGCTAAGATAGCTATGGACTGCCTGAAAGAGATCACGGCAGTAAATGAAAACGATTGTAATTGCTGCAATAAATAAGCCGTATGACCATACGGCTTAAAACAATATCAACAAATAGATATATCCAAATATGACTATCGGATGAAATAAAAATGGATCATGTTTCAAAAGCGGTACAGTATTTTGAGAAAGGGTTTATGTGTTCACAGGCAGTATTTGCGTCGTTTGCAGAACAGTTCGGTATAACGGAAAAGCAGGCACTTCAGATAGGTGCTTGTTTCGGCGGTGGTATGAGAAAGGCTGAGGTATGCGGTGCGTGTACGGGTGCACTTATGGTGCTCGGTATGAAATACGGTCAGTTTGATGAAAACGATCTTGAAAGCCGTGCTGCTCAGAGTGCAAAAGCATCTGAGTTCCTTGATAAGTTCAAAAATCGCAAAGGTTCATATATATGTCGTGAGATACTCGGCTGCGATATTTCTACCGATGAAGGCAGGAACTACGCACGGTCAAACGGTCTGTACAGCAAGTACTGCCCCGAAATGGTAAGGACGGCAGCAGAGATACTGACTGAAATACTCGGAGGTGATGAAGAATAGTGTGGGACTTCATACAGGACGAAATATTCGGCATAAAATGGCTGAACAGGCTTATCAGGTCTTTGCTGAACGCCTGCGGTCTTGATACTGAAAGCAAACCGGGCGGCAGTCTGCAGTTCTTCATCTATGATACGATAAAGATCATGATACTGCTCGGTTTTCTGATTTTCGTGATAACCTATATACAGAGCTATTTCCCGCCTGAAAGAACGAAGAAGATACTCGGCAGGTTTCACGGTATTGGTGCAAATTGTATCGCGGCTTTGCTCGGAACTGTCACGCCTTTCTGCTCATGCTCGTCCATACCGCTGTTTATGGGCTTTACAAGTGCAGGACTTCCGCTGGGCGTGACGTTCTCATTTCTTATATCATCACCAATGGTAGATCTCGGTTCGCTTATCCTGCTTATGAGCATTTTCGGCTGGAAGGTCGCTGTAATATATGTGATAGTGGGACTTGTTATTGCAGTCACAGGCGGTACGCTTATCGAAAAGCTGCACCTTGAAGATCAGGTGGAGGAGTTTATCCGTAACGGAAAGAGCATTGACACTCCGCAGAACGAACTCACAAAGCGTGATAGAATGAAATACGCCTGGAAGCAAGTAGCTGAAACGGCAAAGAAAGTTTTGCCCTATATCATAGTCGGAGTTGGAATCGGAGCCATTATTCACAACTGGATACCGGAGGAATGGGTAGTCAAAGTTCTCGGAACCGGCAACCCGTTCGGAGTTATCATAGCCACTATCTGCGGTATACCGATGTATGCTGACATTTTCGGCTGTATCCCCATTGCAGAAGCGCTTGTCGCAAAAGGAGCAAATCTCGGCGTAGTTATCGCTTTTTTGATGGGCGTTATTACGCTGTCACTTCCGTCAATGATAATGCTGAAAAAGGCTATCAAGCCGAAATTGCTTGGCATTTTCATCGCTATCTGTACGGTCGGAATTATCCTTGTCGGATATTTCTTTAATCTCATTCAGAATTACATCATTTAGGAGGAATATATCATGGCATTATTTGGTAAGAAAAAGGAAGAGAAGAAAGAGGAAACTTCATGCTACTGTTGCGGCGGAGAGCAGACTGCAACTGAGAAAGCTTCGACTTGCTGTGGTGAAAAGGTTGACGGTATCTGCTGTATCAAGGTTCTCGGTTCAGGCTGCAAAGCCTGTCATCAGCTCTACGATAACACAGTCAAGGCAGTTGAGGGAATGGGCATCGAGGTCGAGTACATCACCGATCTGCAAAAGATCATGGAGTACGGAGCAATGTCAATGCCTGCGCTCGTTGTCAATGAGAAGCTCGTTTCCTCTGGTAAAACTCTGGATCCTGCTGAGATATTAAAAATTATAGGCAAATGACAATATTTATGATAGTCGTTAAGCCTATTTTTCTTGTATATTCCTGCGCTAACGGCAGTATGTAAAAGCACTGCCAGTCCAGAAAGGACACGCGTCTATATTACGCGCTTTTATACCAG
>SFFP01000214.1 GCA_004556875.1 Ruminococcus flavefaciens | reverse complement strand
TGCTTCATCCACTTTCTGGTAAGCTGCATAGAAATCACCGAGTTCTTTGTCATACAGCTCTGCGGATACTTCTTCATAATTAGCCGGAGCTGCTGCTTCTTCGCTGCTGCCTGATTCTGTACCGGCTTCTGTGTCTTCGACAGCATTTGCATCATCTGCGGCATTGTTCTTATTGCCACATGCAGTCATAAACCGATGAAAGAAGTCCTGTATCATAGTGGAGCTTGCCTATCTTTGTAAGGATAGCAGATGCGATTGCAAGGTGTCCCTTCTGATTTGGGTGAACATCAGCTGATGATAGCGAGTCAGTCTGAACGTCAACAAAGTAATTTGTATTGCCAGGATTTGTTGTTGAAAGGTCTCCGTCATATGATGTGAACTCTGTCTTTACGTCAACAACGTCAATACCGTCGATAGCACTGATATTTTCGGAATAAGAGTTCATAACTTCCTCAAGCTGAAGTCTTATAATGCTTATGAGAGATGCCTTTGTGGACTTAGAACCGTATTTGCTGCTGATAAATGATGGTTCAAACTGGAATGGCTGATAGATAGTCTGAACCATTATCTTTGCATCAGGATTTACAGATTTGAGCTTGTCAGCTGCCGTCTTGATATTTGCAGCAATATGCTTCTCAACATAACCCTCATTACCCTCGCTGTTATAGCTGAGGTCACCGCCGATACCTGCGAGAAGTCCGTTAAGCTCTATCTGTGCTCTTATGCCGCCTTTCTCAACGTACTCCATGATGCCGCCTTCACCGTTAAGGTTGAGCATCTTCTGCATCTGTGATATAGTAGGTCTTTCGGGAATATCGTCCTTTGTATATCCGTCGTTAAAGAAATGCTGTGTTGTCTTTCCTGCAGCAAAAGCAAGCATTCTCTTTGCAACATACTCCATTATATCGTTTCCGCCTATAGAGATAACGATGTATTCCGCATCAGCAACATTCTTTTTCTGCTCAGCAGTAAAGCTGTCAATAAGTTCGAGCATATCATCTGTTGTGTCGCCCACCTTAGCGTAGTTTGACACATCGCAGCCGAGGTAATCGCCGCATATCTCACCATAGTTATGAGCAACATCGCCTTTTCTTGTATAGCCTGCCGCAATGCTGTCGCCAAGAATTACCATTCCTGCTTTATCGCCTGCTGCCTTTGTATCAGCAGCGCTGCATGGTACAGATGCAAGTGAAGTCACGCCTATGACTGTTGAAAGGATCGTTGATAAAATTTTTTTCATTGTGTTTCTCCTCCTTGAAAAATATTTTTGTATTTTCACTGCAAACATATCGCCGCAGCTAAGTGTATTATATTATATATATTTTTGACTGTCAAGCAGAAAGATATCCCTTTTACTTCGCACCATCCATGATAGCGCCGAGAAGCTCTCCGTCCCATGTGAGAGCACCTCTGTTGAATATGCCGAAGCTTGATTCTCCGCTGAATTTTCCGTTATCCCATACAAAGCACTTTATACCGTTTGCCTTTGCCGAGCTGATATAGTATTTGTAATAATCACAGCGTGTAGCAGTGCTTGCAGAATTAACACAGCCGAATTCATCAATTATTACAGGAGTACCCTTGTCGATGAATTTCTTTTTAAGCTCTGCAAATTTAGCACTGACCTCGTCCTTGCCGCTGTCGGTAAATGCTGTTTCAGTGCCGTCTGCAAACTTCCACGGAGCATAATAGTGTACAGAAACGATTATATTTCCGCCTGTAGGCACTCTGAATTCATTGAGAGCGATACTGTCGGCAGAAGCCGCATAGGTCGTAACGATAAGAGTTCTTGCAGAGTTATTTCCGCCGCTCTTGCGTACTGTATCCACAAAGTCTTTTGCATATTCATTTATGACACTGCGCTCAGTCTTTGTTCCGCCCATCCATTCCATTGTTGAGCCTACTGTACGCGGCTCGTTCATACCCTCGAATATAAGGCGGTCATCGTAATCGGCAAAGCGTTCACATATCTGCTCCCATATAGTTTTGAGTCTGAAGCTGTCGCCGTTATACGAACCCTGCTGAGGGTCGAACCATATATAGTCATCATGGTGCATATTGACAATGACGAACAGACCCTCGTTATAAGCGTAGTCAACGACTTCCTGAACTCTGTTCATCCATTCATCGCTGATAGTATCGCCGTCCATATGCTCTGCCCACGTTACAGGAACTCTTATGGCATTAAAGCCTGCCGCCTTGACCGACTTTATCATTTCCTTTGTAGTTTTGAGGTTGCCCCAGCCTGTCTCAGTATCAAGGCCGCTCTTTCCTGTATTATAGCTGTCAAGGGTATTTCCCAAATTCCAGCCGACCTTTATCTCGGAAACTATCTCATCAGCGGTGCGGAAACCTCTTTCAGCCGCCGCAACGGTAGCTGTCTGTACAGGCACTGTCTCCTCAGGCGCTGCTGTAGTAGTAACTACAGGATATTCACCTGTAAAACCCTCTCCCTGACTGTATTTTACGGTAACGCTGTCAAGAGTTACCGTAGGCTGTTCGCTCCACCAATAGCCAAGTACAAGCTCATTGTTCTTAGCGATATATTCCTTAGCAGCATCAGGCACGAACCACATAAGCTCAAGCTTATTATCGCTTGTAAATACCGCCGTATCTCCCGACATATATTTGCCTTTAGAAGAATTTATGCCGAATGCGCCTGTATATTTCTTAAATCCGCCGCCTGCGCTCACATTGAATGTAACGACCTGCGGTATTACCTTGTCGGGAATAAAGTCAAGAGGAACATGGATAGTATTATCCGCATCTGAATAATTGACGCTTACGCCAACTTCCTTTGAACCTGTTCCGTCAACAGGGACTTCCCTCGTTCTTTCGTATGTACATACAACATTTTCGATCCTGATGCTCTCGCAGTTTCCCCACCAATAGCCGAACAATACCTCGCCCCCCGCGTGGATATAATCCTTCAGCTCATCAGGAACTTCCCATGTTATCTCACCATAACTTCCCTGAGTCGGTGCTGAAAAATCAGGGCTCTGATACCAGCCTTTGTTTGTTGCCGACGGACACTCGCTGTCAACAGCGATGCCGCAGCCTCCTTTAAATTCCCCTATATTGCTTCCGTCAGCCGAATAAATAGTAAAAGTAAATGACTTTACCCTGTCGCCGTCCTCAATAAGATCGGCAAGGGGGAACTTTATCGTGTTGCTTCCCTCAGCACGTCCGATAGTCCTGTCAACTGTGATCTGTGAATTGAGAGTTGCTGAAACGGTCTCAACTGGGCTGATGTGCTCGGTTGCCATCTCTGTAGTTTCCTCCTCGGTAGTAACGATAGTTTGCTCCTGTGTTTCTTTTTCTGTCTCTGATACATCAGGAGTCCCCTTCTTCTCAGCGCAGCCAGCTGCTGACATCATCATTGCCAGTGCTGTGATCAGCGCAGCCTTCTTTATCCTCATTTCAAATGCCCTTTCCTCATCATAGATGATAATGAAAACCAAATATCACCGATATCCGATAATACCGCCGTTATAGGCAGAATATCGTGCGTCTTTTTTATTTAAATGTTTTATATAATACCGGTGTTAAGAACACTATTTATAATTAATGTCTGCTCACCAATTAAAAATTGGCTTTATACAGCTTTTAAAAGCCAATTTTTAATTGTCAAAATGCAAGAGCCCCTGAACAAAGTTCAGGGCAATAGCCGACTTACGTCGGTTATTGAGGATACATTAATTATAACACGACTTGCCGTTCTTTGCAATACATGATTTAAACTAATATACATTAAAAACCCCCGATTTTATTTATTAATTTGCCTATAACAAACACTTTTTGCATCAAAAAATGCAAAAATGACAGAATGATGAAAGCATGGTGGTAAAACTGTGTCTCTTTGTAAAAGAATTGTTTACAATTCTTAATGCGGCTTGACAAATTATTATGGCGCGTGTATAATAATTATAAGCTGAGCGAAGAGCACTGCTTCGCATTTTCAACCGCACACAACGATTATAAAAGAAATGAAAGGACGCAAAACTATGAGCAATTTCAGAAAAAAGGCTATTGCACTTGCAGCCGTTGCCTGCGTTGCACTTACATCTGCAGCTTCATGTTCAGATTCTAAGGGAAGCAGCAAAAGCGAAGGAACTGCCGCAGCTACTACAGAGGCTGTAGACGCTAACAAGCCAACTCTTGAACATATCGATAACGAAAAGGGTGTTGCTATCGTTACACCTTTCCAGTCAGGTTCTCCTGAGGATCTTGCTGAAACAGGTCTTACACCTCCTGACGAGAACGTTGACCTTGATTCCGCAGATCCTACATCTACTGAGAAGAAAGAGCCTGCTACAGAGATCGTTGAGGTAACAGAGGCTAACGGCGAAAAGGCTACTGACGCTGACGGCAAGACAGTTACTCAGATAGTAACAAAGGCTACTGAGGCTGAGACAGAATCATCTGCAAACAACTATGTAAGCAAGACCGACAGCAGATACTGCCTCTGGGTAGATATCTCAAAGGACAGCGACTATATATTCAACGGCGATTTCATCGAGGTATACTTCAAGCTCAAGGATAATATCCCTGAGAAGGACTATGCTGTAAGATTTAACCCTGATTTCTCATCTATCGAGGGTGCTTCACTCAAGCCTGACAAGGTAATTCAGGGTAATATCAGAGTCGGCGGCACTATCGATGCTCAGGATGTTTCTTCCGAGAGCGGATTTGTTGCTTACGGCGATAACGTTTCCGCTAAGGCAGGCGATGAGGTAGTTTACCGCATCAACCTCAAGAACAACCCCGGTATGGCTGCAATGCTCGTATGGATATACTATGATTCAAATGCTATGGAAGTAGAAGATGTTCTTCCATGCGGTGAATTCGCTGAATTTTCAAGCGGTGCATCTACAGGTGCCAAGCCAAAGTCATAATTCAATGTTTAAAAGCTCCCGATTTTTCGGGAGCTTTATTTTTTTGTACATATATCCAAAAAATTTTTTCATGAAAAGGGTTGACAAATGTAAATACAGCTGATATAATATAATCATACCAAACATATAGGAAATATAGTAGAATATAAAGGGAGTGAGATGAATGTACAGTATTCCTTCAAGGCGATGTTGAATATCTGTTTATTAACGTTCAGGATAAATACGAATTTAATTATTTTTATATAAAGGAGATATTATTATGAAAATTTACAAAAAAATCACCGATCTCATCGGCGGTACACCTCTTCTCGAACTCACAAATCTTGAAAAGAACAACGGTCTTGAAGCTACTATCCTCGGAAAGCTTGAATACTTCAACCCCGCAGGAAGCGTTAAGGACAGAATCGCAAAGGCTATGATAGACGATGCCGAGGCTAAGGGACTTCTCCATGAGGGAAGCGTTATCATCGAGCCTACAAGCGGTAATACAGGTATCGGTCTTGCTTCTGTAGCAGCTGCAAGAGGATACAGACTTATCATCACAATGCCTGAGACAATGAGTATCGAGCGCCGCAACCTTATGAAGGCATATGGTGCAGAGCTTGTCCTCACAGAAGGTGCAAAGGGCATGAAGGGCGCTATCGCTAAGGCTGAGGAGCTTGCTTCCGAGATCGCTGACAGCTTTATCCCCTCACAGTTCACAAACCCTGCTAACCCTGCTATACATGAAAAGACAACAGGCGTTGAGATATGGGATGATACAGACGGAAAGGTAGATATCTTTGTTGCAGGCGTTGGTACAGGCGGTACAGTCAGCGGTACAGGTGCTTACCTTAAATCAAAAAATCCAAACGTAAAGGTAGTTGCTGTAGAGCCAAAGAGCTCACCTGTTCTCTCTGAGGGCACAGCAGGTCCTCACAAGATACAGGGTATCGGAGCAGGCTTCGTTCCTGAGACTCTCAACACAAATATTTACGATGAGGTAATTACAGTTTCAAACGAAGACGCTTTCGAAACAGGAAGAAATATCGCAAGAAACGACGGTGTTCTCGTTGGTATTTCCTCAGGTGCAGCAGTATGGGCAGCTATACAGCTTGCAAAACGCCCCGAAAACAAGGGTAAGGTGATCGTAGCACTTCTCCCTGATACAGGCGAGCGTTACCTCTCAACACCTATGTTTGAATAATCATTACTTTGCCATATACAAAAAAACAGCCGCATAACAGCGGCTGTTTTTCATATGCAGTAGTCTCCGCCGAGACTCGTGCTTTTATCGATTATAGTCTTTAATGTTATGCTGTCAAGATAATCGGTTATCGTCTTATACAATCCCTCCCAAACAAAAAGTGTGGAACATTCGCTTGCCCTCACACATTCATTTGGTTCAAATTCAAGGCAGGCTACAGGTGCAAGACTCCCCTCGGTAGCTCTCAGCACATCACCTACCGTTATTTCTTCAGCCTTTCCTGCAAGCATATAGCCGCCGCGGTTTCCGCGGTTAGTTCTGAGAAGTCCTGTTTTATTAAGAAGCGGAACTATCTGTTCAAGATATTTTTTTGATATACTCTGTCTGTCCGCTATATCCTTTAATGATACATACCCCTCTTCCTGATGAACTGCAAGATCATACAGCATTCTGAGTGCATATCTTCCTTTTGTCGATATCTTCATAAATACACGTCCTTTCAAGCGGATTATGTAAATATAATTATACCATAGGTTTACTATGTTTTTCAAGAGGTATTTTTAATTTTTTTATATCAAGCTTTATTCCGCTAATAATCCTTGACATTTCTCTGTAATGTATGCTATACTATACTTGCTATAAATATAAATACACCGTATTTCGGTTTTTGAACAATTCGGAGGATATAAAAATGAAAAAAAATAAGCTTTGTGCATTTCTGCTTGCGGCTGTTGTAACAGCTTCTGCTTCCGCAGGCTGTCTTGATAAACATAAAAAAGACACTCCAAAACCACCGCGTCAGGAAGTTTCAGACAACCGTTCTCCCGTTGACCTTTCAGCTATAGGCACTAATGTTATCAACGGCGAATTAGGTACTATGGTATCCGAAAACAATATGGACTTTACTCTTAATGCTGTTATCGACCCACAGGTGCGTGACAGCGGAAGCAAATTCATATATTTTGATATCACTCTGCGCAATAACACCGCAACAGAGTATGCTATGAACACACTAAACAACTTCTACATCGAGCTTCCGGACGGTACTAAGATGTATTCCGAG
>SFFP01000213.1 GCA_004556875.1 Ruminococcus flavefaciens | reverse complement strand
ACCGTAGGACGGTCTGCCTTGTCATAGTTAACTTTTATCAAATCGTTCATTTTAGTTTTCCTCACTTTCTTTGTTTCCTTTAAGAAACTACGTCTGCAAAAAAAATAGTCATAATCTTTTCTTCGGTAAGGTTAAGTGCTTGAGATATTTTCACTATCTCGGTCTACTTAAATGAAGTTTTGCCGTTAATTCGAGAATAAAGCTTTTTCTAATTCATTCCTATCATATCAGCAAGCTTAGGAATAGTAAGATCACACCTTGCAATCTCTGCTTTAAGATCAAGAACGTTCAACTGGTATCACCTCCTATCGCTCGTTTTGTTTCCTTTAGGACACTTTTATCATATCACTCTTTTTCTTATTTGTCAACCCCTTTAGGAAACTTTTTTGAAGTTTTTTTGAAAAATAGTTGCATTTTAGAAACTAATATGTTATAATAACCGTAGCGAGGTGATAATATGAGCGATATAGGTAATCTTATATATAACCGAAGAAAAGAATTAGGATTGACACTTGAAGAAGTCGGAAATGCCGTCGGAGTAAGCAAAAGCACAGTAAAAAAATGGGAAAATGGCTTTATTTCCAATATGAGAAGAGATAAAATCGAAAAACTTGCTAAAATTCTTGAAGTAAGTCCTGTCAGGCTTCTCGGTATCAAAACCAAGACCTGCCTTCAACCTAATGATCCTCAGTTTATGAAACTTGAACTCGACATATTTTCAGTGTCATTCATTACAAAAAGATATTTATTTGTTCAAAATATATGTGCTATAATATATATACACTAATTTATTAGGAGGTATATATATGAATTGTCCAAAATGCGGAAGCACGAACATTCAAGCGGTCAATCAGCAAATTGTTAAAGGAAAAGTCACCGACACCAGAAAAACTAAAGGATTTGGTTGGTGTAAAGCTTGCATCGGCACCTGTCTTACAGGTGGCATTGGTTTCTTTTGTGGCCTTTGCGGAATGGGTAAAACAAAAGGTAAATTCAAGGATAACAGAAAAGTTTCAAATGAAATTACCTACTGTTGTCTTGACTGCGGTCATCAATTCAAGTAATGCGCAATATCTGGTATTATACGCGGCTTCTGTGGGTCAAATCCATGAGAGCAGGAGCTGCTACTGGCTGTCATCAATTACCTGAGCGAAGTTTTTTCTTTCGTCAGTACCAATTTCCTGTCTGTGCTCGCTGCTGCGGAGTACTGATAGGGGAAAGCATGGCTATTGCAGCGGCGGCAAAAAAATGCGATGTCAAACCGGAAATCAGTCTCTTAGCTGCCGAGACAATGTTTCTTGATTGGTTTTTGCAGCATACAGGTAAACTAAAATCTACCAATGGGCGAAGGCTTGTAAGTGGGATATTAGGCGGATTTGGCTGTTGGTCTCTTGAAATCGCAGTCCTCAAAAGAATACTAAAAAAATAAATAAAAAATCCCCTACGGTACTGGAACACCGCAGGGGATTAAAGCTATGATATAAATCATAACTGTCGCAAGTTAAGTATATCATAGCTCCTCGAAAAAGTCAAGGAGTGATATTATGTTATGTATCAAATGCGGCAAGAACATTGCCGACAGCTCTGCATACTGCAATTACTGCGGCAAGAAGCAGTCAGAAGACAAAAAGGTGAAGTATCATAAGCGTGAACGCGGCTCCGGTACGATCTATCAGGATAAGCGCTATAAGAAGCCGTGGCTTGCTTTCGCTCCGTCCAGCAGATATGGAAAGGGCAGGCAGTACATCGGCTGCTATGCAACCAGGAACGAAGCTCGTGCAGCGCTGGAAGAATTCAATAAGAATGGCCGCCCTGAGCTCTACAATGCGACGCTCGCCGACATCTATGAAATGTGGTCTAAAATCCATTTTAACAGCGTTTCATACTCAGCGGTCAAGTTATATTCCTCTATGTGGAAGCGCTTCAAAAACGTGCAGGATCTGCCTGTGAGGGAGCTCAGAACAGCACACATACAAGAGATAGTAAACTCAGCGACTTCCAAGAGCTCGGCTGAGATCATCAAGGCTATGGCTGTCATGCTCTGCAAGTTTGCAATGGAGAATGACATCGTTGTCAAGAACTATGCTGAATTCGTGAAGGTGCCAAAATTTGAAAAGAAAGAGAAGCGCATCTTCACAGCCGAGGAGATCGCGTCCCTCTGGAAGTGTTCCAATCAGAAGCCTGTGCAGGCTGTTCTCTTTATGATCTACACAGGATTTCGTATCGGTGAAGTGCTTGCCCTCAGAGTCGAGGACGTTCATCTCTCCGAGGGGTACATCATAGGCGGAGAAAAGACCGAGGCAGGCAAGAACCGTATTGTCCCGATACCTCCGAGCATACCAGAGCTAAAGACTTTTCTGCGGCAGTGGTGCTCCGAGATCGGCAGCGGCAGACTCTTTCCTATGAGTCATCAGCGCTTCCGTGAGGACATTTTCAATGCAGCTCTGAGTACATCGGATATAGCTCCCGAAGGTCTCACGCCTCACTGTACTCGTCACACCTTTGCATCTCTCAGCTCGGCATCAGGTATCAAGCCTGAGAGCTTGCAGAAGATCATCGGACACGCTAATTATTCCACAACTGCGGAAGTGTACATACATCAGGATATTGCCAAACTGATTGAAGAAATGAGTAAGATCAAGCGCTGATTTTACAGGCAATTTTACAGGCAATTGAACAGAAACACCGCTGAATGTAGGAGAACACAAGGCGGTGTTTCGCCATTTTTAGCTATATCATCATATTGTCATTTAAGGATTATTTAATAATTCCCATGCTAATATATAATCACAGAAAGCGAGGGATAGATCATGTATCTAAGAATACTAAAAAAAGACCTTAAACGAAAAAAGACCATGAACATCATACTGCTGCTGTTCGTCATACTTGCGACTATGTTCGCGTCAAGCAGTGTAAACAACATCATCACAGTCATGGGCGGTCTTGACAATTACTTTGAGAAGGCAAACATGAGCGATCACTTCATCATAAACTTAAATGGTGACTCTGACGAGATAAGCGATATGCTCTCAAAGAAATCCAACGTCAAGGACTTCCGACGTGAGGACCAGCTGGTAGTCAACGATAAGGACATTACCAGAAACGGCAAAAAGCTTGCGGAATTTCCGAATGCCGGTCTTGCCCTTTCCATTGACAGCGCTCAGATCAACTACTTCAACAGGGATAACGAAATAATAAAAAGCGTTGAACCCGGCTGGGCATATTTAACAGGCACTCTCGTTCAAAAGGCAGATCTGGAAACAGGCGATGAATTTCAGGTAAAGATCGGAGATAAAGAGCTTACGCTGAAATATGCAGGCATAGGCAAAGACGCTTTTCTCGGCTCTGATATGATGGGAAATCCGCGTGTCATAATGAACAATGCCGATTATGAAGCTTTCTTGGAAGATGAAAAGGTACGCGAAAGCTCAGTAGCCTCTGTATTCTACATAAACGGCAATGACCCAAAAGCACTTGAATCCGATCTTTCGGACATTCCGAATACATCATTCAATAAGGGTATATCCCTCGTAAAGACCTCATACATCATGAACACTCTCATTGCAGGACTTCTTCTTATAGTCAGCGTCTGCCTCATACTTGTGTCATTTGTTGTTCTCAGCTTTACCATAAGCTTCACTATAAATGAGGAATTCCGAGAGATAGGTGTCATGAAGGCTCTCGGACTAAAAAACAGCTCCGTAAGAGGACTTTATCTCGTCAAGTATCTGGGCATAGCCATTATAGGCGCGGCTGTGGGATTTGCCGCAAGCATTCCGTTCAGCGATATGATGCTCAAAAGTGTCAGCGAAAACATAGTCCTCACAAGCGACAGCTCTGTTATGATAGGAATACTTTGCAGTATCGCAGTAGTTCTTATAATAATGGCATTCTGCTGGAGATGTACACGAAAGATAAAGAAGCTCTCACCTATTGACGCTGTAAGAAGCGGTCAGACAGGCGAAAGATTCAAAAAGCACGGTGTTCTCAGTCTTGGAAAGAGCAAGCTCGGTACTACAGGATTTCTCGCACTCAACGATGTTTTCAGCAGTCCTAAGCAGTTCGGTATCATGACAGTAATTTTCACGGTTTGTCTGCTTCTCATCATGAGCCTTGCAAACACAGCGAACACTCTTGCAAGCAAAAAGCTCCTTCCGCTGATGTGCTCAGTAGAAAGCGATGCCTATATCACAGATACAGAAATGCTGATGGACATTATAAAGGACGAAAGGAGCTACAAGGAAGTATGCGCTGAGATAGAGCAAAAGCTCGCTGATAATGGTATGCCATGCAAGGTACATTCAGAGTGTATCATTGCTCCTACAATAGAATTCAAGGGGAAAAAGGCTTCGCCTCTGTTCATGTACTGCAAGGAGACAAAGGCATCAGATTATACCTATTCAGAGGGTTATGCACCTAAGTACAGCAATGAGATAGCGCTCACCTATTCTGTTGCGGAAAAGATAGGCGCAAA
>SFFP01000212.1 GCA_004556875.1 Ruminococcus flavefaciens | reverse complement strand
AATACGTGTTATAATTTAATGTATCCTCAATAACCTGTGCAGGGCGGTTATTACCCCCGAAAGGCGCAACAAATCACAGGAAAGATCATCGATATTATATATTTTCCGCAGAGTTTGGTTGTTGAGCAGACGTTGATTGACAATACAATAACATTGTTATCATCTAATATCAGGCTGATAACACCTGATTTAAAATAGAAGGGAGCTATAAAAATGCTTGAACTAAAAAACATATCCTTCACCGCAGAAAGTGACGGCAGGAATGTTGAGATAATCCGAGATATTTCCCATATTATCAGCGATGACAAATTCATCGTGATAACAGGTCCTAACGGCGGCGGCAAGTCTACTCTTGCCAAAATAATCGCAGGTATCGAAAAAAATACAGGCGGTAAGATAATTTTTGACGGCGTTGACATTACAGAAAAATCTATCACTGAGCGTGCAAAGCTCGGTATAGGTTTTGCTTTTCAGCAGCCTGTCCGCTTCAAGGGCATGACTGTAGTTGATCTGCTCAGAATTGCAGCAGGCAAAACTCTTTCCGTATCAGAAGCCTGCGAATATCTCTCAGAGGTAGGTCTCTGTGCAAAGGACTATATAAACCGCGAGATAAATGCTTCTCTTTCGGGCGGTGAGTTAAAGCGTATCGAGATCGCTACTGTTCTTGCACGCGATGTAAAGCTCGCTATTTTCGATGAGCCTGAGGCAGGTATCGACCTGTGGAGCTTCAACAACCTAATCCGTATTTTTGAGAAAATGCGCAAGGACCGCAACGGCAGGTCTATTATCGTTATTTCTCATCAGGAGCGTATCCTTAATATCGCTGACGAGATAATCGTTATCTCTGACGGAAAGATCGCTAAATACGGCGAGAAAGACAAGATACTTCCTGAGATCACAGGCACTGAAAACGCTACTAATATCTGCCATAAAATGGCGTAAGGAGGCAGAAACATGGTTCAGATGGACGCAGTACAGAAGAGACTCTTTCAGGAGGTCGCTGACCTGCACGATATCCCTGAAGGCGCATATAATCTCCGTGCAAACGGTCAGTCAATAAGCAGAAATACTACCGCAAATATCGATATACAGTCAAAAACAGATGTCAGCGGTATTGACATACGAATAAAATCAGGCACTAAGAATGAAAGTGTTCACATTCCTGTGGTACTCAGCGAAAGCGGTATCAAGGAGGATGTTTACAACGATTTCTACATTGGTGAGGACTGCGATGTTCTTATCGTTGCAGGCTGCGGAATAGATAACTGCGGCTCACAGGACTCAGAACATGACGGTATACACCGCTTTTATATCGGCAAGAATTCTCGTGTACGCTATGTTGAAAAGCACTACGGTTCGGGTGACGGCAGCGGCAAGCGTATCCTCAATCCTGTTACAGAAGTTCACATGGAGGACGGCAGCACTATGGAAATGGAAATGGTGCAGATAAAGGGCGTTGACTCTACAAACCGCACTACTATTGCCGACCTTAAAGCTGACGCAAAGCTCATAGTTCACGAAAGACTCATGACACACGGTCAGCAGCAGGCTTTCAGCATCTACAAGGTAGACCTTAACGGCGACGGTTCAAGTGCAGACGTTGTATCACGTTCTGTTGCCCGTGACAACTCATATCAGAAGCTTGACCTCTGTATCGTTGGCAGCGCTGCCTGCAGCGGTCATACCGAGTGCGACTCGATCATCATGGACAACGGACGTATCCTCGCTGTTCCTTCACTGGAAGCTAATAATATCGACGCTGCTCTCGTTCATGAGGCAGCTATCGGTAAAATTGCAGGCGAACAGCTTATCAAGCTCATGACACTCGGTCTCACAGAGGCTGAGGCTGAGGAGCAGATAATCAACGGCTTCCTCAAATAAGAGCTCTCCGCACTGATACAAAAACTTCAAGCCATAGCATTTCTGTTATTCAGTCAGAAGTGCTGTGGCTTTTATATTGACAACAAAGCTGCGGTATGTTATAATTTCAGCATAATGTGAGATAAGAGGTGCATTTATGGAAAAATATGATATTAAGCTGTATGACTTTAACCGATCTTTAGAAATAGAAGGTACTGTTTTTGCAGACGAAGGTGAATCATCTGATGATATAATTCTGAAAATAACAGTTGAAGGTATAACTGTAACTGCAAAGTCAGAGGGCTATTTATCCGCTTATCAAGAATTAAGAGATAAACTGCTCGAAAAAGGTTTCGGATTAAAATGTAACGGCTCACTTATCAATGTAACTCAATCTGAAATGATGTCATATACTCCAAAAGTTTACCTTATAGAAATGGGAAAACAGGCTTTATTAAAAAATGTTGTAAATATCTGGGATTACTGTGATATAAATACTTTCCCCGATACTAAAGCCCAAACTGAATATACAGAAAAATGGTGGTCATCATTAAGATCATAATGCTGATGAATAACAAAAACCCCGAAGCAATTAATGCTTCGGGGCATTTTTATTTGACGATCAGTCTATTTTTAGTGTGCGTGTGGTCAGTCCAACTGCCACACCCTGTGTATTTGTGCCTATATGACAGGCGATACTGCAAGCAAGCGGACGATAAGTAACCTTATATCCGGGAAACTCGGCTTTAACCTTGTCCACCCACTGCTTTGCGGCACGTTTATCCTCAAGAGTACCTGCCGCACCGATGCTCAGCTTGTCCTTTGGTACGCCTGCATACTTGCCTTCAAGATCCTTATGAACAGCTTCAAACATCTTTTCCTCTGCACTTGCCATACCTCTGACTCTTGCATAGGCATCAAGCTTGCCGCCCTGTATTTTCAATATAGGCTTTAAATTGAGAACTGTTGCAATAGCTGCACCTGCGGCTGTGATCCTTCCTGTTTTGGTTATGCGCTTTAAACTATGAAGCGTGATATAGATATCGTTCTGATAAGCATTTTCTTCGAGCACAGCCTTTATTTCTGACGCATTTTTGCCTGTATTCGACAAATATTTCGCATCGTATACAGAATCAAGGAGAGTAATGGATATACGGTGGTTGTCAATGACTACTACCTTTCCGTCATAGTCCGCAGCAAGAGCCTTTGCGGTACTGCATGAACCGCTGAGTCCGCTTGACATGGGGATATACACAAGCTCGTCATATCCATCTGAAAGTATTTTGTCCCACATTTCAGTAAGCGATCCCGGGGACGGCTGTGATGATACGATATCCCTGTTTTCATTCAGAGCCTTATACAGAATATCATGGGTAAGAGTTAGTTCTTCGAGATAATCTTTTCCGTCAATTATAACAGGCATAGGAAGAACATATATACCGTACCTGTTTCCCTCCTCAAGCGTTATACCGCTGTTAGTGTCAGTCATAACCGCAGTTTTCATTAAAATTCCTCGTTTCGATCAGCTTTCAAATACCTCTGCTTAGCAGAGTTCATTTCCCATAGGTGATTATACCATTATACTGCTCATTTGTCAACATCAGGAGCTCACTTCCATGAAAGCGGACTATCCTCTATTTCCGCATGAAGAAGCTGACAGTAAATATTCACGCCCTCTTTATAATAGTTGAATTCACCCGATACGGTTATATTGGTATCAAGCTTTGGGTAATCATCGGGATACTTCGGGTCGCCGTCAAGTACGAACTCTATACCCTGTGAACAGCAGGCAGTTGCGTCGCTTACAAGTACCGCGAAATATTCATTGCCTGTCTGAGAATCCTTAAAGTATGAAAACGGACCTTTCACACGTATGCTCTTTCCCATGTAGTCATCGGGATTTGCTACCATGTCATATACCTGAGCGTAAA
>SFFP01000211.1 GCA_004556875.1 Ruminococcus flavefaciens | reverse complement strand
AGCTCTTTCTCTTATTATACAGGATTTTTATTATTAGTGGCTCACTTTTTTATTATCATTTTTGCCCTGACTGGCTCAGTTTTATTTTAGCATACATATCGATTGTTTATGTGGTATAATTCTAAAAACGAATTACATATAAACGACGCTCAAGATATTATTAAAAGTATCAACGATTTAATAATACAAAAATATGAATTAACAAGCACTTTGCAAGGAATAATAGACGGTCTTATAAATAAAGGATTTAAAGTTTTAAAATCGTCTAAAGGTTTATTTGAAATTAATGTAAACTAATCTTATATACAAAAAAGGCAGTCCATACGGACTGCCCTTATTTTTATTCAGTAATAAATTACTTCATAGCCTCTTCAACAGCAACTGCGCAAGCAACTGTTGCACCAACCATCGGGTTGTTGCCCATACCGATAAGACCCATCATCTCAACGTGAGCAGGAACAGATGAAGAACCTGCGAACTGAGCGTCAGAGTGCATACGTCCCATAGTATCTGTCATACCGTAGGAAGCAGGGCCTGCAGCCATGTTGTCAGGGTGGAGTGTACGTCCTGTACCGCCGCCTGAAGCAACTGAGAAGTACTTCTTTCCAGCGTCTGTACGCTCCTTCTTATATGTACCTGCAACAGGGTGCTGGAAACGAGTTGGGTTTGTAGAGTTACCTGTGATAGAAACGTCAACGTTTTCCTTCCACATGATAGCAACGCCTTCTCTTACGTCGTTTGCACCGTAGCAGTTAACCTTTGCACGGAGACCGTCTGAGTATGCCTTGCGGAATACTTCTTTTACCTCGCCTGTAGCGTAGTCCATCTCTGTCTCAATGTATGTGAAGCCATTGATACGAGCGATGATCTGTGCAGCGTCCTTGCCGAGACCGTTAAGGATTACACGGAGAGGCTTTTTACGAACCTTGTTTGCCTTCTCAGCGATACCGATAGCACCCTCAGCAGCAGCGAATGACTCGTGACCTGCGAGGAATGCGAAGCACTCTGTATCTTCTTCGAGAAGCATCTTGCCGAGGTTACCGTGACCGAGACCAACCTTACGCTGATCTGCAACAGAACCAGGGATACAGAAAGCCTGGAGGCCTTCACCGATAGCTGCAGCAGCGTCAGCAGCTCTTGTGCAGCCCTTCTTTATAGCGATAGCGCAGCCTACTGTGTAAGCCCACTTTGCATTTTCAAAACAAATTGGCTGGATCCCCTCTACCATCTTGTAGATGTCGAGACCCTTAGCCTTGCATACGTCAGCACACTCTTCGATAGAGCTGATGCCGTAGTTTTTAAGAACAGCGAGAATCTGCTTCTCACGTCTCTCATATGATTCAAATAAAGCCATTGTTACAAGTCCTCCTTATTCTTTTCTTGGATCAACGATCTTAACTGCATCAGCAACTCTGCCGTACTGACCCTGAGCCTTCTCAAAAGCAGTATTAGCATCATCGCCAGCCTTGATGAAGTCCATCATCTTACCAAAGTTAACAAACTTATAGCCGATGATCTCGTCGTCCTCATTAAGAGCAAGACCTGTAATATATCCGTCTGTGAGTTCGAGATAACGTGGTCCCTTCTTGAGAGTACCGTATGTAGTACCGATCTGTGAACGGAGTCCCTTACCGAGGTCCTCAAGACCTGCACCGATAACAAGGCCGTCCTCAGAGAATGCAGACTGTGAACGTCCGTATACGATCTGGAGGAACAGCTCTCTCATAGCTGTGTTTATAGCGTCACAAACGAGGTCTGTGTTAAGAGCTTCAAGAATTGTTCTGCCCGGGAGGATCTCAGCAGCCATAGCAGCGGAGTGAGTCATACCCGAACAGCCGATAGTCTCAACGAGAGCTTCCTGGATAACGCCTTCCTTTACGTTAAGTGTGAGCTTGCAGGTGCCCTGCTGTGGTGCACACCAGCCAATACCGTGTGTAAATCCGGAAATATCCTTTATCTCCTTAGCCTTTACCCATTTTGCTTCCTCAGGTATCGGAGCAGCGCCGTGAGCAACGCCCTGTGCGATCGGGCACATTGTTTCAACTTCGTGCGAATAAATCATTATAAATACTCCTTTCGGTTTTTAGACAGCCGGATAAACTGCCCTTGCATACAGTAATTATTATACAACATTTCCCGACTGTAATCAAGAAGAAAGCTCAAAAATAAGAGCTCCAGTTGTTATCAAATGCTAACAATTTTATTCATTTTCAACCTAAATTCCGTTGATTTTGTACTAAAAATGGTATATAATAAACTCAAATCGTTTACTAAAGGAGTGCTTTTATGATAACAGATCATGCCGATATCGCCTGTCAGCTTTTTGCCGAAGGGCTAAACTGTTCACAGTCGGTATTTGTTGCTTTTTCTGATGTTACAGGCATGGACAAGGAGCTTGCAATGAAGCTCGCCTCGTCATTCGGCGGCGGTATGGGACGTATGCGTGAGGTCTGCGGCACTTGTTCGGCTATGTTTATGATCGCAGGTATATTATATGGTCTCGGTGAAGGCTTTACATATGAGGAAAAGGCTGAGCACTATAAAAGGATACAGCTTCTCGCCTCTCAGTTTAAAGAAAAGCACAATACGATACTATGCCGTGAGCTTCTTAAAGGACTGAAGGTAACCAGCACTCCTGAACCCGAAAAGCGAACTGAACAGTATTACAAAGTACGCCCCTGCGTTAAATTCGTCAGGTCGGCGGCTGAGATACTGGATAGATATATTGCGGAAAATCCACCTTTTTTATCCGCTGATAATACTTAAAAATCCCCCTCTCACATCAAACGGCTATATCATTTTATGTCGTTTTTCATACAAAATCTTTTTTTCTGCCCATTATTTTCTACTTTAAAAATTTTTAATTCATAAACTACCATATAACGCCTAAAAGTTTACTGTTTCCTCAAAAAATTTTCGCATTTAGGCTACTTTTAACAAATTGTTTATTGAAATTTATTTTGCTTTGGTGTATACTAAAATATAATAGAATTTTATGTGACTAACTCACCCGAAGGGAAGTGACTCTTTTATGACCTTCCGAAAAAGCTCGGAAATTTTGCGTGAGTTTGTAGAAGACCACCAGCATCTTTTTGATAAGACCCATGAAAAGGCTATATATTTCGTAGGTCTTATCTGCTGTTTATGTGCACATATCTCTTACTTCATCATATTCTATATGCTGCATATCAAGGAAATGATGTACTTCAATATCGGAAGTATTGCATTTTATATCCTTACCCTCATTCTCAACACCATAATCAAGAACGAAAAAAGCATACTGGTCTATCTTGCTGATCTGGAAATTATTGCCCACGCCTTTATGGCGACAAAGCTTCTTGGGTGGCAGCCTGATTTCGGAATGTTTCTCCTTTTGATAATCCCTGCGACCTTCCTTACTCAAGGAAAAAGGTTCTATATACCATTTATCGTAACATTTCTTTCAATGGGACTGTATCTGTATCTGAAAATAACGATCACTGATGAAACAGTCCTGAAATACAACGTTGATGACACCGGAATTATCAGAGCTCTGCATCTTACAAATGTAGTTATCTGCGGATTTGTTTTGCTTTTCTCTTCAACAAATTTTATGCTCCAGCGCGAATATATGGAGTTCAAGCTCGTTGATCAGAGAGAGACCTTCAAAAGACTCGCCTCAATTGACCCTCTTACTCAGCTGTATAACCGCAGAGCAATGAATGAAAATATACGAACTATCCGCAGAGAGAGCAAGACCCCTTCTACAAGCTATGTTATCGGTATCGGTGATATCGACAACTTCAAGCGTATCAACGA
>SFFP01000210.1 GCA_004556875.1 Ruminococcus flavefaciens | reverse complement strand
AAATACAGACAACAGTAAGGTTTTTAATGTGGCATTCAAAACACCGCCTGCAGATGACTGCGGCACACCTCATATTCTGGAACATTCCGTACTTGGCGGCTCTAAGAAATACCCTGTAAAAGAGCCATTCCTTGAGCTTATGAAGGGTACTATGAATACCTTCCTCAATGCCATGACCTACCCCGATAAGACTATATTCCCTGTTTCGAGCCGAAACGATACAGACTTCATGAACCTTACAAAGGTCTATCTTGACGCAGTTTTTGACCCTGCGATATACTATAATCCAAATATCTTCTATCAGGAAGGCTGGCACATCGAAATGCGCAGCAAATCTGATACTCCCGTATACAAGGGCGTAGTCTTCAACGAGATGAAAGGCGCTTTATCCTCTGTTTACAGCCGTATGGAAACAGAGCTTATGAACGTACTTTTCCCCGATACCTGCTACAGATTTGAGTCAGGCGGAATTCCCGAGTATATCACAGACCTTACATATGACCAGTTCATCGAAGGTCACAAGACCTATTACCACCCGTCAAACTCATACATATACCTCGATGGTCCTGTGGATATCGACTCTGTACTTGAACTCATTGACGGCGAATATCTCAGCCGCTATGAAAAGCGCGAGGTAAATACGGAAATTCCCGAGCAGAAGCCTATTTCTCCGACTGTAAAGAAATGCCAATATGCTATTTCTCCCGATGAGGACGAGAAAAACCACACATACCTTGTACTCGGAAAGATACTGGGAAGCTGGAAAGACCGCGAAAAGATAACTGCCGCATCTGTTCTTTCAGAAGCATTGACAGGCTCAAACGATGCACCTCTCAAACGAGCAATACTTGATACAGGACTTTGCCTTGATACTTCTCTTGAAGTCAGCGACGAGGTCTTACAGCCATTCGGCTTCCTTTGCATAAGCAATACTGATGAAGAAAACTGCGAAAAGCTTAAAGAAGCCGTAAAGAAAGCCGTTTCCGACCTTTGCAGCAAGGGTATTGACCGCGAGCTTATCAATGCCGCAATAAACCGCCTTGAATTCAGATTTCGTGCAGGCGGTGAGCCTCGCGGACTTACACGCAACCAGAAAGCACTTTCAGCATGGCTTTACGGCGGAGATCCGCTGTGCTATCTTGAGCTTGGTGATGTATACGATCAGCTCAGAAGCAAGCTTGACAGCGGCTATTTTGAAAAGCTGCTCAGTGAATGGCTTCTTGACGAAAACGGTATGGCAGAGCTTTATCTCCTGCCGTCCAAGACCTATGGCGAAGAGCAGAAAGCCGCAGAAGCAAAGCGTATCGCAGATGTAATGAGCAGACTTTCCTGCGAAGAGACAGACGTTATCATCGAACAGAACAAACAGCTTGACAGCTGGCAGCAGTCTGTTGATACCCCCGAACAGCTGGCATCTATGCCTCATCTTGCAATATCCGAAGTAAATGAAGAACCTCTCTCATTTGAGACCGAAGAGACAGAATGCTGCGGCATAACTGTTCTCCGCCACCCTGCTTCCGATAAGGGTATTGCTGCAGTGAACCTTTACTTTTCACTTGCCGACTGCACGGAGGAAGAGCTTTCAGCCGCAGCTGCTATGTCTGAGCTTTACGGCTCTCTCCCCACATCAAAAAGCTCTGCTGCTGAAATACAGCGCAAAGTAACAGGACTCCTCGGCAGTATTTCCTACAATGTCAACGTATTTTCAAAGAAAGGCGTTACGGATAAGTGCAAGCCATACTTCACGGTAAAAGCACGTTTCCTCGAAAAGAATACCGCCGAAGCTTTTTCGCTTATCAGCGAGATAATTACAGATACACAGTTCACCGATGCAGCTGCTGTAACTGAAGTCTTAAAGCAGACAGATGAAGACTTCAAACAGCACATAATCGCAAATGGTCATTCATATTCAATGTCCCGCGTAAGAGCCTCTCTTTCCGCAGAATCTGCATTGGCAGAGCTTACCGCAGGTTATGAGGGATACAAGCGTCTCCACGCAGCACTTGATGCTCCCGAAAAGCTTATGGAGAGAATTGCTTTACTCAGCAAGCGTATCATATGCTCAGCAAGACTTACAGCAAGTATTACCGACAGCAGCAACACATCAATAGAGCCGCTCATCAGATCACTTGCAGAGGGTACTGCTCCTGCTGACGAAGAAATGAGCTTCAAGCTTGATATTCCCGAAAAACAGGGTATTATCATTCCATCAGGCGTATCATATACAGCAATGGCGCTCCCGGACAATTCAGCCGACAATGCTATACTGAATGTACTTTTCCGTGCACTCTCACTTGAATACCTCTGGAACGAGGTAAGAGTCAAGGGCGGTGCATACGGTACAGGCGCTGTGATAACACCTTCACATGAACAGACATACTATTCATACAGAGACCCATCACCTGCATCTACTATTGAGACCTACCGCAAGGCAGCTGACTTTACGGTTGAATACTGCAGGAACGAACCGGATATAACACAGTATATCATAAGTTCAGTTGCAAAGAACGAACCTCTTCTCTCTGACGGCAACAAGAGCATAAAGGCTGACGGATTGTGGTTCAGAGGCATCACATATACTGAACGTGCAGAGGCTAAAAAGCGTATGCTCAAGGTCACTCCGAAGCAGCTTGCCGAGGCAGCAGAAAAGCTGAAAAAGTTTGGCAATATCTGCGTTATGGGCAGTGAAGATGCTATGAAGGGACTTGACCTCACCATAAACACACTCGCATAAATAATCGTTCTGACGACTTATAAACAAAGCCCGAAAGCATAAGCTTTCGGACTTGATTTTTTTGTGCAAGTTATCAGAGAAGAGTGATACCGTTTGCTGCACACTTCTCTATCATCTCATCAGACCAGATAGACGACTGAACCTCACCGATATGAGCCTTTTCAAGAAGAAGCATACAGAGTCTTGACTGACCGATACCGCCGCCGATAGTCAGCGGAAGTGTGCCGTCAGCTATCATCTGATGATACTTATACTTCATTCTGTCCTCAGCGCCGCACTCAGCAAGCTGCTTTTTGAGGGACTCAGCGTCAACTCTTATACCCATTGAGGATATTTCAAGAGAATCATCGAGAATCTCGTCCCAGAAGAGAATATCACCGTTAAGTGACCAGTCATCATAGTCAGGAGCTCTTCCGTCATGCTTTTCACCGCTTGAAAGCTTGCCGCCGATACCCATAAGGAATACAGTACCGTGTTCCTTAGTGATAAGGCGCTCACGCTCGTGACCTGTCTTATCGGGGTACATATCTTCAAGCTCCTGAGTAGTGATAAAGTAAGGAGTATCACATATCTCAGCAGCGAGCTGAGGATAACGAAGGCTTACCTTTCTCTTTGTATAAGCGACAGCCTTGACAACGCTCTTTACTGTATCCTTGAGGAATTGGATAGTTCTCTGGTCACGGGAGATGACCTTTTCCCAGTCCCACTGATCTACGAATATAGAGTGAGTGTTATCTGTATCGTCATCGCGGCGGATAGCGTTCATATCTGTATAGATGCCCTCACCTGCTTTATAGCCGTAACGGTAGAGAGCCATTCTCTTCCACTTAGCCAGAGACTGAACGACCTCGGCTTCTGCGTCGATCTCCTTTATATCGAAATCCACCTTGCGCTCAACGCCGTTGAGGTCATCGTTGATACCGCTTCCCTTTTTAACGATAAGCGGAGCTGATACTCTGTCCAGAGTCAGTGCAAATGACAATGCCTGCTGGAAGATGTCTTTGATATACTTGATTGCGTGCTGAGTTTCTCTCAGCGTGAGGACTGATTTATAGTCCTTTGGGATAT
>SFFP01000209.1 GCA_004556875.1 Ruminococcus flavefaciens | reverse complement strand
ACGAAATACAGCATCCTCATCGGAATTTATAACGAGGTTATTGTCGCTGTCATAGATCTTTAAGCCCGAAACATGTGCAGATCTCAGCAGACTATATTCTACAGATGCCTTTTCAGCCATTCCGTCACCGTTGGGTGAGAGGTAAATGTTTTCAGAGGAACACTTATCAAGAGCGGCGTTATATTCATCGTCACCATTCTCGGAAAAGAAAAAAGGATTCATAAACATATTTTCTTTCTCTTCATCAGTGAGTCTTTCGGCAAACTGATATACAGCCTCGGCAATACCTGCAAAGGAATGCATAGCATCAAAAACGCCTTCTCCTGTATAAGTATAGTATTTATATGGTTCAAGGTACATTGTGCCATTATGGAAGATCGGCACTTTTGCCCAGTCTCCATAGAAGCCGAGGACAGGTATAGAGATATCACAGCAGTTTTCTGCACCGCTGAGAACAAGATAACCCTCAACAAAGAAACCGTTAGGGAAAGTGGTGCTGCGTGAATTAAGATCTTCTTCGGAAAGCTGTGCATTTACAGTAACTTTTCGTGTCTCGTTTGCATTTGCTTTAAGCAGTTCGGAAAGATCAGCCTCAACACCGATATTGCTCGCGCCGTTTATATACATCTGACCTGAGTCATCGCCCTCTAAAGCAGTGCCGTCCTCGGCTGTAAGGACAAGCTTTGCTTCCTTGAATTCAACGTCCTCATCGGTGAAGTTGTTGATATCAATGTCAAAGCTGAGCTGAGAAGAGAGCTTATCCTTCAGCTCTACCTTTGCGAGACCTGTCTCACCTGTGAGGATAACTCTGTCATTGATTACGTTTTTCATATTGACAAGTCCTGCGCCCTGACGTCGCGGACTCTCATATACATCATCATTTGAAAAAAGAACAGCAGAGTTCATCATAAGATTTTTGAGGAATGTAGTTTTTTCAGCACCCGTCAGCTCTAAGCTGTTCTTTTTGAGATACTGATCCAGTACAGCGACACAGCCTGCAACATACGGTGAAGACATGGAAGTACCGCGCTCCTGCTTGATCTTGTTGTTATATGCGGCAGACGAGACTTCGCCGCCGATACCTGCGATATCAGGTTTGAGGGTAAGGTCTGATGCAGGACCGAATGAGCTGAATTCGCTTATTCCGCCGTCAAGCGGAGAAACAAGGCTTAATGTACTGTCAAGGCGTATTTTTCCTGACTCAGCCTCTTTCATCTTTGCTCCGTTATTCAGTGAGATAAATGCGGCAGGGAAAGGAGAGCCGTTCATATTCATTGCTATAAGTTCGTCTTCTTCGAGGTTGTCGCATACGATCATTGCGATAGCTCCTGCCATTTCGGCATTCATTCCCTTTTCAAAGAAGCTCAGCTCGCCTCTGTCGATAAGGGCGATCTTTCCTGCAACGTCCTTGCCCTCAAAGTCCTCGGGCATACCTATACCGCAGTATACATATTCATATACGTCATCAACGAGCTGATCGCTGAGTGTACCTGATGTACTGCCACTGAATGGTATCTCATCATCAAGCCCCTCTATCTTGAAACAAGGGTTATGAGCGAAAGAGTTATTCGCAGAAGCAACAGCGAAAGCATCTTTGAGGACAGAAGGTGCTCCGACAGTATTGGTATCGGGGACAGATGTATCCATATCAAGATAAACGCCTTTTTCGATAAAGTTATTGCTGTCGTTGCCTGCTGCTGCAACTACCATGATACCTGCGTTGTTGAGTGATGCTATAGTATCTTTGCATGGGAGACTATTAATGTCAGCTTCGTAACCACCAAAGCTGAGATTGATAACATCAGCTTTGAGTTTTGCAGCGTCCTCAAGTGCAGCGATCATAACATCCGAATCAACGGTGTTAACATTCATAGCCATTTCATCAAACGGTATATCGCCGAATACCTTCATCATTATGATCTGTGCATCAGGAGCAATACCTGCAAGCTCATTGCCATTAGAGTCGCTTACCTTATCGCCTGCGGCAATGCCTGCAACGTGAGTTCCGTGATAGTTTGCAGGGTCGGTGCAATCATAGGGCGTATCATCGGCATAGTCTATGACATAGGGCAGTTTACTGCTGATATATGCCTTTTCCGGGTCTATCTGTACATTAAGATCATCGGCTATGGCAATGATATCCTCTTTTGTGAGCTTATTCTCTTTATCATCAATAGGGGCAAACATATCATGCGTGATATCAAATTCCGTATCCAGAACGGCGATGACCTCGCCCTCACCGTAATAACCTGTTGTCTCTCTGAAATAGTCAGCTTCACCGACTTCGCCAGCCGTATAGAGGTCGGGTTTGACGACATTTATAGTCTCGACCTTAGATACATTTTCTATCAGACGGCACTTCTTTGCCTCGTCGATAAGGTTCTCAGGGAGCTTGCACGAAAAGCCGTTAGTGAGAACATTATAGCGGTAGCCGATATTAAGCTCAGGATAGAGGTTTCTGAGGTAATTTTCCGCTTCGCTGCTTATACTGCTGAGAACTTCGGATTTTTCCTCGGCTTCGGGAGTATCGAGATAATCCGTTCCCAATTCTGCTGCTTCTTCACCTGCAAGGACGGCTTCGCCGCTTAGACTGATTATGACAGGGACAAGTTTTTCTGATTTAGCTGTTTCATATTCAGCCGCAGCCAATGCAGATGAAAGTCCGCTGTTAAGTACAGTTGCCGCACCTATCGCTGCCGCCGCAGTCATACTGAGAAAATGGCGTGTGAATTTTTTCATTTTTTACATCAATCCTTTCTGATTAGAAAAAGTGGTGAAATGTACAGTTTGTATTTTTTTATTGTCATTTCAGGAAATGTAAACCCCCTATATTTATAACACATGACAACTGTAGTATTGTGCATGATGTTACCAAATTGGTTGTGTTGCACATATTGGGTTGGTATTTGCTGTGTGCTTTTGTAAATAAGCGAAAACTTATATCGTAAAAATATGGCAGATGTAATCCATAAATAGCATCAATGTTTTACTTCAAAATGCTCGCTTGTGACAAAGAAAAGTTAAAGGACAGAAGTCGTACAAGAGTAAAAACAGCTCCTGAACAGTGATATATCGTTGTTCAGGAGCTGTTATCGTGATTATTGGTACAGGGCGTGAAACTGATAAAGGCTTGCATTTCGCCGTTTTTAGTGATAATAAGTACCAAATGAAGGCAAAACTGCAAGGCTATTACCCTTTAAAAAACTACTATTTCAGAAGTTCGGAAAGTTGTTCCATTTTTTCTTTTCTATACGCATAATCATCAATGATTTTAAATACCTCACCGCGGCACTCGATAGAATCATCCATTAAATCTATAAATTTACTTAAATAACTTAATTCTGTCTTTCCAATAATGCTGTCAAAATCTTTTTCAATGTCATTAAATCCGTTTCTTATATATGCATCCTTTAGTTTCTGAGGATCGTAAATATTTTCAAAATACTGCATTGCTTCAGCCTGAGGTTTATAAATATTCGATTTAAAATTGTTATTATGCAAATCATTCCGCATTATACGTTCGGCATACATCTGAGTAACTCCTTCGTTCATTCCGGTATGCAGCGAAAAAAGATCTTTGTTTTTGTATTTAGAATTTGAATTAGTCACTACGTTTTTTTCATTTATTTGTAATCCTGAAAATGCCCATTCTTTTTTCTTATCGTGGTATGAAATCTTATGTAATGTTTCGTAAACGATAGGATACAATGAAGTGTTATACTGAAAGAGCAGTCGACAAACACCCAAAAATCTGGTAGAATAAAAATAATAAAACCGGAAAGGGAAAACGACTATGAAGTACA
>SFFP01000208.1 GCA_004556875.1 Ruminococcus flavefaciens | reverse complement strand
ATCCGTACAGAAGCATGGCTCGGTGCGGTAATATCACTGGTCATCATCAAATCGGGACTTGAAATGCTTGGCGACAGCCTGTCTAACATAATCGGCAAGCGTATAAGCAGTGAGTTTTCAAAGGAGATAAAGCAGACAGTCTGTTCCTTCCCTGAGGTGCAGGGAGCATATGACCTTGTGCTCCATAATTACGGACCTGACCTTATGATAGGCTCTGTGCACATTGAAGTCCCCGATACACTGACAGTTGCAGAGCTTGACAAGCTTGAACACCGCATAACAGAGACCGTTCTTGAAAAGCATAAGGTAATTCTTACAGGCATAAGCGTTTATGCGGCAAATACAAAGAATGACAAGGCGACGCAGATGTATTCGGATATCCGCAGAAATGTAATGTCACATGAGTATATCATGCAGATACACGGTTTTTATCTCGATGAGGAAAATATGACTATACATTTTGATATCATCATCGACTTTGCTGCTCCCGACAGCGCTGAGCTTTATGACCATATCCTTACCGAAACTCAGCAGGCTTACCCCGATTACAATGTAAGCATAACTCTTGATACGGATATCAGCGACTGAAAAACAAGTCCGAAAGCAGTAAAATTTACCGCCTTCGGACTTTTTCATTGTTATTTGTTTTCATTGAGGTACCGGCTTGCAAGGTAAAGTGAGCCGCATATTACGGCAATACCGTTGTTTTGAATGGCGAGAGCCTTTGCCTTTTCTGCACATTCTTCAAGTGTACCTGCTTCTGCTTCTGTGCGGAAGCTTGCGATGTCTGCGATAGTATCCGCAGGCACAGCGTTAGGAGCAAATCCCTCAACGGCAAAAAGCTTGTCGGAGAGTGAGGATATTTTCTTTACACAGTCAACGTAGTCCTTAGAGTCTACCATACCCATGACTGTGTATATTTTTTTGCCCCGTGTACTGAGATACATGAGCATGAGCGAGAGCATTGCTACTCCTGCAGGATTATGTCCGCCGTCGACTATCACAGGCGGCTCGCCGTCTATATACTGCACTCTTGCGCGTACCTGAGTAGTTTCAACAGACTGTATTACAGCACTTTCACTTATCTCAAAGCCCTTGCTTCGCAGATATATGCAGGCAGTTATAGCCGTCTGAGCGTTGTATTTCTGATGAATGCCTGCCATTGCAGGAGTGAGCTTTATTCCTCTGTACATGAAAGGTGAGAAGAGTCCGCCGTCAGCATCGGGAGGACAGGGCTCACAGGGGATAAGCTCCGCACCGACTTTTTCGGCGGTATTTCTGACGATATCGCGGACACTGTCGGGATTGTCCTCGGAAAGGATAACTGCCGAGCCTTCCTTGATAATGCCTGCCTTGTGGACAGCTATCTCCTCAACGGTATTGCCGAGAAGCGCAGTGTGGTCGAGGGAAATAGATGTTATAACAGAAAGGAGAGGCGGCGGTATCACGTTTGTGCAGTCAAGGAGTCCGCCTATACCTGTTTCAAGTACAACGACATCGCATTTTTCTCTTTCATACCACAGCATGGCAATAGCCATAGTTATCTCAAACTGAGAGTACGCCTTGTCATCAACACGCTCTTTAACAAATTCAGCTATTTCGCAGAGTGACTCATCGTCTATCTCGTCATCGTTGATGCGAATTCTGTCGTTGTATCTGAGAATGAAAGGTGAGGTGAATTTTCCTGTCCTGTATCCCGAAAACTGAAGTGCATTGGCAATGTATTCAAGTGTAGAGCCTTTGCCATTAGTGCCTGCAATATGTACAAATCTGAGCCTTTTCTGGGGATCACCCACACGTTCCATAAGGTCGCGGGCGCGTGAAAGGTCGGTTATTCTGCCGCCCGATTTTGTGTAAGAATTTATAAAGCTCATGCATTCATTGATGTTCATGGTATCTCCTTAAATATAAACGACTTAATTGCCGTAATGCTCATATATGAATATCTGTGCGACTATCGGGGAAAACCTTTCAGAGGGAGACTCTTTTTCAAAAGGGTCTCCCTCAATAATTACATAAATATTCTGTATGAGTGTTATGGTCAGCCGTACGTTATAGTTTAATATACTCCAGCCTGCTTTTCAGCCTTTGCAACTGCTTCTTCGAGGCTCATTCCTGTAAACTCCTGAGCGGAGAATATCCTGCCGTTTTTCTTGTCGTCAATGAAAGCGCCCACAAGTATGCCGGGGAGTGCGCTTTCGGGAGAGTTAGGAGCTTTAGAACCGCCCAGATCTGTTCTGCACCAGCCCGGATCTGTAAGGCTCAGAGTTACATCAGTACCCTCATAGTTTTTGCCAAGATCGCGTGTTACCTTGTTAAGAGCAGCCTTTGCTGCGGAATAGCCTGCCTGCTCGGGTTCGAGGTCGATACCGCTTGTAGTATTCACGATACGTCCGAAGCCGCGCTCCTTCATCTGCGGAAGGAAATGATAGCATATCATCATAGGAGCTGTAGTGTTGATCTTAAAGCTTATGTCATAATCCGAAGCAGGAGTTGTAAGATATTCTGTTCTGTATGCTATCTGAAGTCCTGCATTGTTGAGGATAATATCGAGCTTAGTCCCTCTCTCGTCAATAGCTCTGCACATTTTCTCTACCTGTTCCATGTCTGAAAGCTCTGCTGTCACAATGTAAGCGTCAACGCCAAGTGCCTTTACTTCACTGAGGACTTTTTTACAGTGCTCTTCCGTCCTGCTGTGGAGTACGAGGTTACAGCCGAGCTTAGCCATATAAATAGCCGCAAGATAGCCGAGACCTCTGCTTGCACCCGTAATGAGTGCCCATCTGCCTTTTACGTTTACCATGTTTTCTACCTCCGTTTACTTAGATATATATAATTCTCACGCCCTTGCGGACGTGAGATATCATATCAGTATTCGTAGTCTATGCAAGCTCTGTCGGTTTTTACACTGCCGATGAATTTTCCGAATTCAAGATGTGCAGGGTGTACCTGATAAGCATTGAGGTCGTCAATGCTGTCGAAATCGCAAAGGAGAGAAATAGTGTAGTTGCTCTCGGGAGCGTCCTTTGAATTGATAACTACCTCACCTTTTTTCAGTTCCTTGACATTAGCGATAACGTTGTCGAAACGCTTCTGAGCTTCGACAGCGTTTTCGTATTCACTTCTGCCGTCAGCTTCCTTTAATTTGAACATAACAATGTGTTTTATCATTATAATTACCTGCTTTCGTAAATTTTAGCTTTGAAAGTCTTTTTGCCGTCATAGCTCTGATATTCACCAAAGCCGACAAAATGCAGTCCGCACTTTTCTATTACGTGTGCGGAAGCTGTGTTTTCGTCCGCACATTCAGCTTTCAGCTTTACATTGCCGTATCTGCTTCGCACAAGCTCTATCATAGCCTTTGAAGCTTCTGTAGCGTAGCCCATGCCCCAGCAGTCAAAGCGGAAATTATATCCGAACTCCCAGAAACCATCGTCAAGGAGTTTTATTCCGCCTGAGCCAATGAGCTTATTGTCGCTTTTTCGGACAAAGCCGAACTCAAAACGCGTATCTGTAGTTTTTACGGTCCTGAGCCATTCTCTTGTGGTCTCAACTCTTTCGTGAGTGGAATATATCATGTATTTTGCGACTCGTTCATCGCCTGTCCACTCAAAGGCAGCTTCCGCATCGTTAAGAGTCAGGGGACGCAGAATGAGTCGTTCAGTTGTTATCGTCAGCATCGAAGTTTGCTCTGAAATGATATTCATCGGGATTTTGCTCCTCATCACTTGCGGCATATTTTTCTATCGCACATTCCTTATCATATACAAGAAGCGGAGCAGCAGCCAGTGCGATAATACCAACTATCCAAATGATTTTGAGAGA
>SFFP01000207.1 GCA_004556875.1 Ruminococcus flavefaciens | reverse complement strand
CGCCGATACCGAAGTTGCTTCCGTCAGGTGCGATGTTATCACAGTCGCAGACGAGGACAGCTCCTGTATTTACATTGATAAAGAAGCCTCCGTCGTTAAGGTCCTGATAGCTCTTACCTGCACGGTGAAGCTGTCTGAATGCGTTAACGATATTAATAACGCAGGTGACCATAGCACTGAGGGTATTGAATTTTACGGGACGCTTTACACCTCGTCCCGTTAACGGGTCGATCTCAAGCTTATATGTATTGAGGATGTCGACGAAGGAATCAAATCCTTCGGGCTTGAGTTCCATTATATAGCCGAATGTTCCGTCCTCCATCTCTTTTGTGAGATATTTTGGCCAGAGGAACTTATTGCTTGGCGGACCGTCATTAATATTGTTCTGCAGGTTCTTACGGAAAGCAGCAGGCTTTGCCATCTTATTGATGTCATACCATTTGAGCGCCCATTTCTGACCGTTGAAGCGGACGAGGTAAACGATACCCTGACCACCGCTGCCGATAACGCTGAGCACTTTGGCTTTGCCTCCGAATTCCATTTCGACTTCCTGACCTATTTCAAGCTCTATCATATGATCTCATCCTTTCTTTCTTTGATTAGTCAAGCTCATATTCTTCAGCCGAGGTCACGAGGACAAACCTTATTCCAGTGGCTAAACAGTATTTATGAACGTATGAATTTTCTATGCAGTATATAACGAGGTTGGGGCAGTATGAGAAAGCATTTGCATCTATGAACTTGATGCTTTCGGGGAGGAAGAGCTTTCTGAGCTTATCACAGCCCGAGAAGGCTTCTGCGCCGATACTGCTGACGCTCGCCGGTATCTCGATAACTTCGAGGCTTGTACAGAAAGAGAAAGTGCTGTCTTCGATCTCAAGGACTCCGTCAGGTATCTTTACCATAACAAGGTTAGCACACTGACTGAAAGCACCCTGCTTGATGATCTTGAGCCCCTCAGGCAGTTCAAGACCTCTCAGACGCTTGCATGATGAGAAGCAATACTCACCGATAGCAAGAAGAGTCGAAGGAAGCTTAATGGTTCTGAGCGAACCGAATTTATCGAAGCAGAAGGCTTCGAGTTTTGTATAACCGTCGGGAATGGTTATATTACCGCTGAGACGGTATCTGATAGCGTTACGCGGCATAAATACCATTTCGTTGATATCGACGGGTCTTTTCTTGACCTCTTCGGTTTTTTTCTCACTGTCCTCTTCGCTTTCGGGAAGGACTTTGAGAGTTGACTCATATGGCCAGCCCAGAAGGTAGGTAAAGCAGGCAACGACGAATTCCGAAGCGTTTTCTGCGAGGAACAGGTCGCCAAGCATAAAGCTTTTTGCCTTCATAACAGCGATCTCGTGATTTTTCTCTTCAAGGAGTATTTTTAATACGCCCATGCGGTACATATTAATAAGTAAGCGTCTTTCCTTGTCGTAATCAGGTACGTGATCGTTGAGAAGACCTATAAATCTATCCTTGTTGACTACAGCTCTTGGTCCGTCATTAACTACGATAGCACGCAGCTCTCTCTGGAATTCCATTGTATTCTCAAATCCCTCGATATTCTGCGGAACAGGAGCGCCGCATTGAGGGCAGGCTGTAAGCTTAGGGTCAAGTTGTGCGTTGCATTTCTCGCATTGCATGATCTCTCCTCCTGACATAAAATATAGCAGCGCAATAATTATATATGCGTCTTTATATTGTTATCACATTTAGTATAACACTTTTCAATATCAATGTCAAGCGTAAACGAGATGAACAGGCGAATTTGAATTAACTTTTACAAAAATAAAGCAACAGTTTTGTGCACAATTAAAGTTGCTAATACCGAGCGTAATATCGACGAAAAATATTAACGGAAGCTGTGGAGTTAAGTTGAATTGTAATTAATTAAGCTGAATAAACCCTGTGTATAAAATTGATTAAATTGCATATAAAATTTTTGATATTTTTGTACATGGCGCGAATAATCAATTTACAAAATAGTGTTGAAATTCGTATTGAAATGTGATAGAATTAGTTATGGATATCAATATATAGCCTGACTGGGGGTAATACCGCAAGCTCATATGTTCCATGGTATGAGGATGTGAATGGAATATCGGCAGATATCCTGCGGAGATTCAGGTTTAATTGATTTAAGGAGGTTCAGTGTAATGAACAAAAACAAAAGAAAAGGCATTTTCAGAGCACTTGTCGCAAGTACGCTTTCTGCTGTGATGCTCATAAGTGCAGGATGCGGAAGGCCTCAGGGTGCAGGCGGCCCGCGCGGCAGACAGAGTGCAAAAGTGGCAGTAATCACAAAACAGCAGCTCAGTTTCTGGGACGATGTCAGAAAGGGCGCTGAGGACGCAGGTAAAGAGCTTGGCATGGATGTCATCTATACAGTTGCCGAGGGTGATAACGATTATGTATCACAGGTCGCTGCTGTAAAGGACGCTGTAAACATGAAGCACGTAGATGCGATAGTTATCGCACCTAACAGTGATACAGAGCTTAACGGTGTTCTTGAAGAAGCAGCTAAGCAGGGTATCAAGGTCATCACTATCAATTCACGTTTGGAAAATGAAAGTGTAACATCATTCATCACATCAGATGATGGAAATTGCGGTGCTGTTGCAGCGAGAAATGTTAACAAGATCCTCAAGGAGAAGGGCGTTTCTTATGAAAAGCTTGGCAAGATCGCTATCGTTGGTCATACAGCTGCTACAGCTGAAAAACGTATAGAGGGATTCGTAAATGTTCTTACAGGATATGCTGAGAGCAGTATGCCTGTAGCAGAGGTCCCTGATATGGGAGACGCTGAAAGGCAGGCAGAGGCAGAGGCAGCAGCAGTTGCTGAGCAAAAGGCTAAGATCGAAAGATTTTCAAAGAACATAGTTCGCGGCGAAAGCTGTGCAAAACGTGAAGAAGCTAAGGCAGAGGCACTCAAGCTTCTCAAGGACGATGGCAACGGTATTTCTGTTATTTACGGAACAAATACCAATACAACACTTGGTATTTGTGATGCGGTAAATGAGCTCGGTCTGGGCGGCAAGATCATCGTAGTAGGCTTCAATTCTGACGAAGAAGAGCTTGGATACATAAGAAACGGCGTTCTCAGCGGCACTGTTATCCAGAACCCTTATGTTATGGGTTATGTTGGCGTAAGATATGCTAACAAGCTTCTCGACGGAATGAACGTTCCTTGTGAGCTTGATATCGGTGCTACCTTTGTTAACGGAAGCAATATGAATGAGGATTACATTCAGCTCTTGCTTTATCCCGACAAATTTTAATGGAGGTAGGAACTAATGGCTAAGAATTCTAAACGAGGCGGTTCGGGCGCATATATTTTTGCGGCTATTCTCATCGCTATCATGTATCTTATCAATACTTTCCTTGTTGAGTCTATTTACTGGAGCAACACAGAGGCATCAACAAGAACATCCACAGCGATGAACTCTCTTAATAAGATCAACGGAGAGCTTTCAGAGATCAATAAGGATTCTATCGGTATCGCTGCAGGTATCAAAACAGATATGAGTATCATAACACAGGATACCGCACGTCACTATGCAAATATCATAGATGCTGAGCACGCATTCGAGTCTATCGAAGGACTTTCGGATACTGCAAGACACAGATATGAATACGCTAAGGCAATCATTGATACATACAAACAGCGTCTTGACGCTATGGGTACAGGAACAGTTGCTGCAGGCGATTTTGTGGAAATGGGTTATATCCTCAAGCAGGATATCTATCCTCTTCAGGTAACAGCTTCTGAAATGCTTACATCAACAATCGACGTTGTTGGTACAGATATCGGAAAGATCATGGCAAAGAACCAGATCA
>SFFP01000206.1 GCA_004556875.1 Ruminococcus flavefaciens | reverse complement strand
TGTCAGACCTATAATAATATATTTAATAACACCGCTGTCTGTCAAGTATTTTTAAAGATTTTTTTATTTTATCTTAAATCACAAGTCAAGGCGACAGCATTACTGCCGCCGCCTTTTAGTATTTTCAATCAATTAGTTCTGACCGTCAACATCTGTAAAGTCGGCGTCATAAACGTTTCCGTTTGGCTGTGCGCCGCCGTTTGGAGTCTGGCCGTAAGGATTGCCGCCCATGTTGCCCATGTCAGGTGCGCCCTGTGGGTTCTGCTGTGGAGCAGCCTGCTGATACATCTTTGAAGAAACCTCATAGAGCTTCTTCTGGAGGTCTTCCTTAGCAGCGTCAATCATTGTCTTATCGTTCTTAGCGATAGCGTCCTTAACAGCAGCAGCCTTTGTTGTAAGAGCTTCCTTGTCAGCAGCGTCCATCTTGTCGCCGCTCTCGTTTACAAGCTTCTCAGCCTGATATGCCATGTTCTCAGCCTCGTTCTTAGCGTCAACCTCTTCACGGCGCTTCTTATCCTCTGCTGCATACTGCTCTGCTTCTCTAACTGCTCTGTCGATATCGTCCTTGGACATGTTTGTTGAAGAGCTGATTGTAATCTTCTGCTCCTTACCTGTGCCAAGGTCCTTAGCGGATACGTTAACGATACCGTTAGCATCTATATCAAATGTAACTTCGATCTGAGGAACACCTCTCATTGCTGGAGCAATGCCGGAAAGTGTAAAGAGACCGAGCTGCTTATTATCTCTTGCAAATTCACGCTCACCCTGGAGAACGTTGATTTCAACCTGTGTCTGATTATCAGCAGCAGTTGAGAAAATCTGGCTCTTCTTTGTTGGGATTGTTGTGTTTCTGTCGATAACCTTTGTCATAACGCCGCCCATTGTTTCAACACCAAGTGAAAGCGGAGTAACGTCCAAAAGGAGAAGTCCTTCAACTTCGCCGCCGAGAACGCCGCCCTGGATAGCAGCACCTACTGCAACGCACTCGTCAGGGTTGATGCCCTTGAATGGCTCTTTGCCGATAAAGTTCTTAACAGCTTCCTGAACAGCCGGAATTCTTGAAGAACCGCCAACCATCAAAACCTTATCGATTTCGCCGATCTGAAGTCCGCTGTCGGAGAGAGCACGTCTAACCGGGCCCATTGTGCTTTCAACAAGGTCTGAAGTAAGCTCGTTGAACTTTGCTCTTGTAAGAGTCATGTCAAGGTGCTTAGGACCTGTTGCGTCTGCTGTGATAAATGGAAGGTTGATGCTTGCTGTTGTGATACCTGAAAGGTCAATCTTTGCCTTTTCAGCAGCTTCTTTAAGTCTCTGCATAGCCATCTTGTCGCCTGAAAGGTCGATGCCTGTTTCTGACTTAAAGCCCTGAATCATCCAGTTGATAATTCTCTGGTCAAAGTCGTCGCCGCCGAGACGGTTGTTACCTGCTGTTGCCAAAACTTCCTGAACGCCGTCGCCCATCTCAATGATGGATACATCGAATGTACCGCCGCCCAAGTCGTAAACCATAACCTTCTGGTCTTTTTCCTTGTCTATACCATATGAAAGAGCCGCAGCTGTTGGCTCGTTGATAATTCTCTTAACGTCAAGGCCTGCAATCTTACCTGCGTCCTTTGTTGCCTGACGCTGTGCGTCTGTGAAGTATGCAGGAACTGTGATAACTGCCTGTGTTACTTTCTCGCCGAGATATGCTTCTGCGTCAGCCTTAAGCTTTTGAAGAATCATAGCGGAAATTTCCTGTGGTGTGTAGCTCTTGCCCTCGATATTTACCTTGTAGTCGGAGCCCATTTCTCTTTTGATTGAAGAAACTGTGTTAGGGTTTGTGATAGCCTGGCGCTTTGCAACCTGACCTACAAGTCTTTCGCCGCCCTTAAATGCTACAACTGACGGAGTTGTTCTTGAACCCTCAGCGTTAGGGATAACTACAGGCTCGCCGCCTTCGATAACTGCTACACAAGAGTTTGTTGTACCTAAATCTATACCTATTGTCTTTGCCATAATAAATTCCTCCCGATAATACTTATATCATAAATTAGTATGTTGTCTGTTTAATTTTTATCAGTCACAGTTGGCAACCTGCACCATTGCGTGTCTGATTACTCTGTTTCCTATTTTGTAACCTTTCTGGAAAACCTGAGAAATTGTATTTTTACCAAGCTCATCATTTTCCGCTGTGGAAATTGCGTTGTGAATTTCCGGATTGAACTCTTCTCCGATTTCTCCGAAAACCTCAACCTTTAATTTAGCAAGTGATGCGGCAAGCTGATTTTTTACAAGCTCAAGTCCTTTTTTAAATTCATCCGGAGCGTCGCCCATATTCATCAGTGCCATATCAAGGCTGTCTGCTACAGGCAAAAGCTGTTCAACTGCCTTTGCGGTAGCGTCGTCATAAATTGAAAGCTTTTCCGCCTGAGTGCGCTTTCTGTAGTTGTCGTACTCTGCGGCAAGTCTTAAATAGCTGTCCTTTTGAGCCGCCAATGCGTCCTGAGCCTTTTTAAGCTCTTCTGTATTTTTGTCCTGTGTTTCTTCCACAGGCTCCTGATTTACCTCAGCCTCAGTCTGAACCTTGGTTTCCTGAGCTTCGGTGTTCTTCTCTTCTTTTTTCTTACCCATGTTTTCATCTCCTTAAAATGAAAGGGATTATTTTATTTATATATGATAGTTAACTTTTAAACTTCAACCAGTTCATTTATAAGATTTCCGGCTTTCTCAGCTGTAAACTTTACAACCGACATAACCGCCGCAAAATCAATTCTTCCTATTCCTACCGCTGCTACGGCTCCCGCCGTTCTGCCTGCAATATCATATCTCGATACCACCAGCGAGCAGTTTTTAAGCTCCGGCTCTCCGCTTTCCTCACCTATAAATATACGGTTTTTGGAAACCTTTGTATGGAGCAGTTCAGAGAGTCTTTCTCTGTCGTTTAAAAAACTAACTGCCGCCCTTACATCTGTCATATATTCTCCGCCGGAGAACATAAGATTAGTCATACCGGAAACTGTCATCTGGGTTTTTGTCGCCTGCTGAGCCGCTTCGCTTACCGAAACCAGCACGCTTGGCATAAACAATGAAAGATTTCCGAATGACGCCGCCGTGGTCTGGATAAAGGGAATGGTGATGTCCTCAAGGGGCATTCCCGCAAAGCACTCGTTTAAAGCCGCATCAAATACCCTTAACATTTCAGGAGTTAAAACAAACTCTGTTCTGAAAAGCTGGGTCTTAATCATTCCCGATGAGGTCACAAGCACCGTCATTCCTGTGTGCCTTCCTGTCTGTACAAAGTGGAGTCTGTGAACTCTCACATTCTCAGAAGGAGGCGTTGTGGTTATCGCAGTAAGTCCCGTGACCGTTGCCACAACCTTTGAGGCTTCGGACAATATGCTTTCAGGAGCTTCAAAATGCGACTCCAGCGACCTTGTGATGTACTCTGCAACCCTGGGGTTTATGGGCTTTATCTCCATGAGGTTATCTATATAATACCTAAGTCCCATCAAAGTGGGGATTCTTCCTGCGGAAGTGTGAGGCTGTTCAAGATAACCCATTGCGGAAAGGTCCGCAAGCTCGTTTCTTATTGTTGCCGAGGATACATTCAAATCTGTTTCGGTCTGAAGAAACTTGGAGCCCACCGGTTCACCGGTCATCAGATAGTTTTCTGCAACGGCGGATAAGATTTTTTGTTTTCTCTGTGTAAGCTGCATTTCACTCACCTCAAATCAATCGCCGTTTTTCATTAGCACTCTATAAACCCGAGTGCTAATTACATCTATAATGTACCATTAAAGTCAGCAAAAGTCAAGTGTTTATTTTAAATTTTTTAATATTCATTTTCTATTCACCTTTCTTTCATATA
>SFFP01000011.1 GCA_004556875.1 Ruminococcus flavefaciens | reverse complement strand
AAATCCGTTCATTACTATTCCCTTAGGATAGCTTTCGGGATATCCGCCGCTTGCCATAACTACGCAGGCACAGCTTCCCTTATGCCACTTGATGTCCACCTTGTCAAGCTCATGGTTGTATATAGCCTCGAATATCTCATAGAGGTCAGCATCGAGCATAGGGAGTACTACCTGTGTCTCAGGGTCACCGAAACGGCAGTTATACTCAATTACCTTAGGTCCTTTTGGAGTTATCATAAGTCCGAAGTAGAGACAGCCTTCAAATGTACGTCCCTCAGCGTTCATAGCGTTCATGGTAGGAATGAAGATCTTTTCCATACACTCCTTAGCAACATCTTCTGTGTAGCAAGGGTTAGGAGAAATAGTACCCATACCGCCAGTGTTAAGACCCTTATCGCCGTCGAGAGCGCGTTTGTGATCCATTGAAGATATCATAGGCACCATAGTCTTGCCGTCTGTAAAGCTGAGAACAGACACCTCAGGACCTGTGAGGAATTCTTCAATCACTATACGTGCTGAGCTTTTGCCGAATTTAAGCTCGTCTATCATCTCGTGAACAGCTGCAACAGCTTCTTCCTCGTTCTGAGCGATGATAACGCCCTTTCCGAGAGCAAGACCGTCAGCCTTGATAACAGCAGGATAGCTGTTCTGCTCCTTGAGGTAAGCGATAGCCTTGTCGGACTCTGTGAATACCTCATAGAAAGCTGTAGGAATGTTGTACTTTTTCATAAGCTCTTTTGAGAATACCTTAGAGCCTTCAATTATAGCAGCATTAGCCTTAGGACCGAATGTCATGAAGCCTTCTTTCTGAAGAGCGTCTACCATTCCGAGTACAAGCGGATCATCAGGAGCTACTACGACCATATCAGGCTTGAGCTGCTTTGCAAGAGCTACTACTCCGTCAACATCTGTAGCGCCTACGTTGAAGCACTCAGCATACTTTGAGATACCGCCGTTGCCAGGGGTACAGTAGAGCTTTCCTACCTTAGGACTTTCAGCAAGCTTCATTATGATGGCGTGTTCGCGTCCGCCGCCGCCTACTACTAATACATTTTTCATTGGATTTATTCCTCCTGTATGTAAATACTTATTTATTCTTTATTGTAATGCCGTCAAGCATTTCCTTTATATCGGCTTCGTCAGCATTTTTGGTGTATTTTACATTGATATAATAGGTATATTTGCCATTGCTGAAATAGTAATAATCGAAGCAATAATTCTTGTCCATTGAGTGGACGAGTTCGCATTTTAAACCAAACATATCCCTCTGTTCTCTCGTCACTTCATCGTAGAATCCGTCGGGACGGATATCTTTTACAGATTCTTCTGTTTCAAGGAAACCATTATAAACGTCATCTGCAAGTTCAACAGGTGATTTGCCGTTATCATAGACCTTTATTTCCAGTGCAGGAAAAACTATTTTTGCAGGATTATCGGTATTAGCATAGTTTTCTTCTAACGAGAGTATGTGATCGGGGGGGACTGCATAAGTTTCATCACATTCCCTGCAATAGTATTTTGAGCCTGTGTATACGCTTAAATATTCACAGTCATACACATCGGGCTTATCTGCAAGTCGGAAATCAGAGGTGTATTTTGCAGTTTTTGCTATCTTTGCAATTATAGGTTTTATGATCTTTGCCTTTAATGGAGTGCAATCACAGTATATATCAAAATAGTTTGTATCTGTTCCGAGAATGTACCCGATCTGTACGCTCTTTTCATCATCTTCGCTCCAAAAAACGGGCTTTGCAGTACAGTAATAGCCGTCATACGGGTATCCTTCGAGCTTTTCAAACTTTGTGACTTCACTGATTCGGTACACATAATTTTTTGCCGTTTCGAGATCACAGTTCATATCTAAGTCTCTAATGAATATTGTTTCGCCAAAAAACTTGTAGGTAAATGAATGATCGACTGTATGGTCGATGCACTCGAAGCCGTCAGGCACTTTAAAGCTGAAGTTTTTCAACCCATACTCCTCGGACGGGTGTGTGGTGTATAAGTATCCACCAAACAAAACTGCGCCCAGAACGATGATGACGGATGACAGAATGATGATGATTTTTTTCATTAAACAGTTCCTTTTTGTTCAGCTAATCTTCCGCCGTATATTTCTATGGACGCACAGCAGCAGACCATAACGAACGCGGCGCATACAAGGCATCCTGAGAATATCCTTAATGAATTTACCCGATTAACGACATCCATCAGCTCTACACCGTAAACTTTCTCGATTTTTTTGCATATTATTCGATTTACTACTATAGAGCCTGCATAGTCAGTCAGGAACATTATTATTGACAGGATAAGCGTTATTATGCCTCTTTTGTATTTAAGATCCTTATATACAAAATTGACAGATGCAACTATACATATAGGTGCAGAGACTATTAGTGCTTCGGTAATAAGTCCGAGCTTAACTTGTGTGGGAAGTACCATGCCGGGGATATTTTCTCCGAAAAGAACTGTATACACCGAAGAATGGCTGTACATTATAAAGAAAATATCTAATCCAAGCTTGATAATACATAAAAGTGTTGAAATAAGTAATGTGATCCTTAGTGAATTTGGTTTCTGCATTGTTGTGCTCCTTATTTGTATTTCAGATGTTTAACGTGACGGTCTTCGTCTATTCCAAGTGCGGCGGCTGTACAAACGAGCACAAGTGCGCCCACAAGGAGTATACTAAAGAAAAAAGTTATATATTCTGTGCGCTGTATGAGCCAGCGTTCTGAAATATGTCCGTCAGCTATTGGAAGATGTGATATAAGGAGAGCTAAGGCGTGTTCGGCTATAAAACCAAATATCCATAGCGCAGGCGCGGCTTTTAGTGTACGCTTACACCGTTTTGCCGAGAATGCCCAGCCGACACAGCTGAATATATATATCACAAATGGAAACCAGACTAATTGTATAACACAAAGAAGAGCCTTACATTTTGCAGAAATTATCATCTCGGGATGATTGGATTTAAAGTCAGCATTTGCAATAGCATTGAAAATATCGCCTGAAAGTATGTATGCGAGTATTGAAGATATTATGTAAACGCCGCTGAAAACGGCTGCTGTGATGTATAGTTTTCTTAGTGAGATAGAATGATAGCTGCCCATATATTTCCCCCCGAAATAATGAAATGACATTATGCTTCTGCGATAATACCGCGATTATATTTTTATACTAATATAGTATATCATAACAGCAGAAATATTTCAAGAGATTTATTGCCTGTTTCGGAAATAATATTGACAGATATTTATGTAGAAACAAAAAAGCTGCGGTCAAATGCTGACCGCAGCCGAGTTGTTGTTGAATTAGTGGTGGAAAAGGCGAATGCCTGTGAATGCCATTGCGATGTTGTACTTATTGCAGGTCTCGATAACGTTGTCATCACGGATAGAACCGCCCGGCTCTGCAATATACTCAACGCCTGACTTCTTAGCACGCTCAATGTTGTCACCGAATGGGAAGAAAGCGTCTGAACCGAGGCAAACGCCTGTATTCTTAGCGAGCCAAGCCTTCTTTTCCTCTCTTGTGAATACAGCAGGCTTAACCTTGAAGATACGCTGCCACTCGCCCTCACGGAGAACGTCCTCGTACTCATCGCCGATGTAAACATCGATAGCGTTGTCGCGGTCTGCACGGCGGATATCGTCAACGAACTGGAGTCCCATAACCTGTGGAGACTGTCTCAGCCACCAGTTATCAGCCTTCTGTCCTGCAAGACGTGTGCAGTGGATACGTGACTGCTGACCTGCACCGATACCGATAGCCTGTCCGTCCTTTACATAGCATACAGAGTTTGACTGTGTGTATTTGAGAGTGATGAGAGAGATAAGGAGGTCGTCCTTCTTATCGTCAGGGATATCCTTGTTGTTTGTAACAACGTTTGCGAGGAGCTCACGGTTGATATCGAGCTCATTGCGTCCCTGCTCGAAGGATACGCCGTAGACCTGCTTTGTCTCGATAGGAGCAGGCTTGTAGTTCTCGTCCATTTTGAGTATGCAGTAAGTGCCCTTTCTCTTTGACTTGAGTATTTCAAGAGCCTCAGGGTCATAGTCGGGAGCGATAACGCCGTCGGATACCTCACGCTGTATCATCTTTGCTGTGCAAACGTCTACCTTGTCAGAGAGAGCGATGAAATCGCCGTAAGAGGACATTCTGTCAGCGCCTCTTGCTCTTGCATAAGCGCTTGCAAGGGGAGAAAGCTCACCAAGATCATCTACCCAGTAGATCTTCTTGAGGTCGTCGCTGAGAGGTCTGCCGATAGCAGCACCTGCAGGGGAAACGTGCTTGAATGAAGTAGCTGCACACATACCTGTAGCAGCCTTCAGCTCCTTAACGAGCTGCCAGCCGTTGAAAGCGTCAAGAAGGTTGATATAGCCGGGCTTGCCGCAGAGCACCTCGATAGGAAGCTCGCTGCCGTCAGCCATGTAAACTCTTGAAGGCTTCTGATTTGGGTTACAGCCGTATTTTAACTGCATTTCATTTGACATTGTTAATGTCCTCCTTATATTGATTCATAATTCATAATGCTTAATGCATAATTATTCAGCTTGTTTATCGTTTTCCCAGCATACCATAAAAAATGATCGAGAGGAAAGCTGCACCGCAGAGTATCAGCACTCCTATGCCGAATATTTTGAAAAAATTGATCGTGCTCTGAGCGTCTCCGCCATTATTGGGCTTAGGGCAGTCGGCAGCTCTGAGAATAGAGAAAAAGATAAGTCCTATGACCGCTCCGAATAACAGCATAACGCCTATGGCAATGAGCGCGCCCTCTGAGTCTTCGCTGAGAGTTACAAACAGAAATCCTAAAAATGCCATTATACCAGTGATGATGTACATTCTGCTGCGCTTTTTCTCCCATACTGCAAGCTTCTGTTTATACTGCTTTTCTTCATCAAGGCGCTGGTCAAGGGTATTTAACTGACCGCGGAGATCATTGACCTCAGCTTCAGCCTTTGCATCGTTGAAGCATACCTCAGAGCCGCAGTAAGGGCAGACTCCGAAGTATTCATCGTTTTTTCTTTCGACACTTGCGCCGCAGTAAGGGCACTGTATCTTTATGATATCCATTATTACTTGTTCTTGTTTACGATACGTGTCTCCTCGGCATTTGTTTCAAGGTTCACATAGCGAACGAAGAGAGATACCTTGTTGTCAGCGTTGAGATTGTTCCAGAGCATATCTGTGAACTGGTCGATATTACCGCTGATGCCTACGAGCTTAGGCTCACCCTCAAAGCTTGGGAGCGGATTGCCGTCGCCCATATATGTATGAATGAAGTGACCCTCGCCTGCAATAGGATTTGTATAGCTGAATGTGTATCTCTGGCATGAGTCGGGGTTGCCGTTAGCGCTTTTGAGGATAGACATAGCGTAGTTGAAGCCCTCTTCACCGAAACGGAGTATACCTGAAATACGAGGAGTAAAGTTAGGAGCATCGTCCTCAAATTCGCGTGTGCGGAGAGCCTGCTCGAATGTGTACTGCTTGTCCATAAGCTCATAGATAGTATCAGTCTGGTCGCCGTTTGTGACGATGAGCTTATTTCCGAGAACTCTTACAGGAGCGTAGATGATAAGGTGGGGATCAGTGAGCTTTGAAGGATCGAAAGCCTCTGTGCGTATGCCCTTGCCGTCCTCGATGAATACGCGGTTACGGCTGTTTTCGCTTCTGCCCATGATGAAGTATGCTGTAACAGCGTACTTTCCGCAGTCGGATTTACCGATAACGATACCTCTTCCCGGGTAAGCGTTTGTGCTGAGTTCCTGTGCTAAATCAAGCTTTTTCATAATAATGACTCCTTTCGGATAATGGTTTATCAGAATATCAGTGTCTGAATATCAATGTGAGAATGAAATCTGTAACAACACCGATAAGCACTATAAGAGTTATGATGTTGAGAGTTTTGCGCTTTGGCTTTGCGAGAAGCCAGTCATAGAAAGGCTGTACAAAGTACATGAACAGCACACCGCCCATTCCAAATCGGAGAGAAGGGGAAAGTGCTATTCTTGCCTGAAAATTGATGTCATAGTCCGCATATGTATCCCAGGGCCATGAGCCGATAAAGAATTCCAGCACGTATGTGCCCAGAAGCTCTACGGTAGTAGCAACTATCATACAGCCGAAGAATATGATGAACGGACGCGACAATTTCAGACCTATGCCGCCTTCTTTTTTCATAAAACGTCCGAAAAACAGCAGGAACAGCAGTGCGCCGACACCGTATATCGGGCAGTATGGTCCGTACATTATTCCGACGTTTGTAAAACCCCATTTGTATACTACGACTTCGAGGAAGACCTCATACAGCCAGCCGAGTACAGAATACATCCAGAAGCAGAGAAACAGCTTCTGAACAGTTTGTTTTTCCAATAATTCCTTTATCTTCATTTTTATTTTACGTATGCCTTTCCGTCCTGTATCTCTATCCTGTCCTGACAGAACAGCGACACAGCCTCGGGGAGTATCTTCCACTCAGCCTGTTCCATTATGCGCTTTTGAAGTGACTCGGGAGTATCACCGTTTTCTACGGGGACAGCCTTCTGTATTATTATCGGTCCGCCGTCACACTCCTCGGTTACGAAATGTACTGTTGCGCCTGAGAGCTTCACTCCTGCTGCAAGAGCAGCCTCATGGACGTGAAGTCCGTAGAAGCCCTTTCCGCAGAAGCTTGGTATCAGTGCAGGATGAACGTTCATCATCTTATATGGGAACGCCTTTACTACCTGCTCGTCGAGTATGGTCATGAATCCCGCATATACTACAAGGTCTGCCTTTTCCTCGATGAGAGCGTCTGTGACTGCCTTGGTGTAGGACGCTATATCAGCGTACTCCTTTCGCGGTATAACGCGGCTTTTTATGCCGTTCTGCGCCGCCCTTTCAAGAGCGTATACGCCCTCCTTAGAGGCTATCACGCAGGTGATCTTTCCGCCCTTGATAATGCCTGATTTTTCCGCATCAATGAGCGCCTGTAGATTAGTACCGCCGCCTGATACGAGAACGACTATATTTTTCATATTTTTCCTCCGTGAAAGCTGATATACAGCATTCTGTTTATATTATTACAAGACCGATAATACCGAACAGTATTATCACCGCACCGCCGACTGCTACAGCAACTCCCAGCAGGTCAGGACCTTTTCCTTCCTCAATGAACCGGAATTTTTTCTGCATTTGCGGATCAACATATATGAGAACTGTATCGCCGACGCGGTGTTGGAGCGCAAAGCTGCTCATATATTCAAAGTGCTCGGCAGTTATCCTTTTGCCGTCTTTTTCATATTCGACAACAGGACAGTAAACAGTTTCAATAACATATTTCGAACGCTTTTTCTTTTCGAGATTTCCTGTGATAACGGCTGAAACAGTTACAGCGTTTTTCAGCTGTGCGCGTTTTACATAGCAGATAAAAAGTCCTGCGGCGAGTATAAGCAAGCCGAAAACAATAAAACCGATGCCCATGATCTTTCCTTTCTGTAGCCCTGATTATTCGGGGAACTGTACGTGTCCGGGAATTATTTCCGTATCATCATATGACAGCGGGATATCCTTGTCGATGACTACCTGACCGTAGATATCGGTTATGCGGAATGTGAAAGGACCTTTTCCCATATCACGGGATTCAAAATAATTGTATGGGCGGCGTTTTATCTCAACGAATTCGCCGTCTTCATTAAGATATTCCAGCTTAGTGATGGGGTAGCGGTGATTGCGCACCTGTACTCCGCACCAGTATTCTGTACTGCCCTCTTTGTATTTGAAGGAGATAGGAGCGTCCTCAGCAGTATCGAGCGGTATTATCTTCCAGCTTACAGGGACTCTTCCTTTCTCAACAGGAGCGATGAGCGGAAAAGCGTCTGTATACAGGTCAAGGTCGCCCTTTTTGCCTTCGGGGAGCTCGTCTGTAACGAGCATTTTTATAGTACCCAGCTCGCCTGTGACTTCGAGATAAGCACCTGCAAGCTGAGCTTCGTTGTAATCAGAGTGATTCATCGCAACAATCCAGTAATCGTGGGAAACAGGGTCAAGCATGGCATGACCGCCTGTATAGCCGCCGCCGTAGAAAGTGCCTTCGCCAGTATGTACCGTACCCTTAGGCTCAAGGATACAGCTTTCGTCGATAGGATTGTCGGTCTGTACCTCAAACTGAACAGGAGTTTTTCCGAGTATAAAGTTCTGAAGCTCTCTCAGTTCTTTCTTTGACGCATCGCTTTTCCTTGCTGAAATAAGGTCAAAGCAGTCAACGATACCGTCGGAATTATAGTCCATAGGTATCTCGGAAGAAGCTCCGCAGTATATGGGAGTTGCTGTGAGGACAGCGCAGAGCAGTCCCACAGCTGTTAATTTACCTTTTTTCATAAACATCACTACCTTTTAAAATTTCCAAATCCCATACCCCATTGTCATTTTTTCGTGAGATATCATGCGGATAGTTCATAAAATACTGAATTCGGATAATTTTGCGGATAATGCTATGATGTTTAAACTGATACTTGCTTTATCAGCAGATGATAACGCCTTCCTCAGACTCAACGAGTTCGCCGAGAACGTAAGCATCTTCACCTGCAGCCTTGATAGCTGCAACAGCCTTGTCAGCGTCATTTTTGTCGACAGATACTATCATGCCGACACCCATATTGAAGGTATTGAACATATCACGCTCAGGGATATCTCCTGTTCTCTGGATAAGATCAAAGATAGGAAGCACCTGTACAGAATTTCTTTCGATCTTTGCAGCAAGGTTCTTTGGAAGTGAACGAGGGATATTCTCATAGAAGCCGCCGCCTGTGATATGTGAGATAGACTTTACCTTTACAGCGTCAAGAAGGCTCATAACAGCCTTTACATAGATGCGTGTAGGAGTCAGCAGGCATTCGCCGAGAGTAGTTCCGAGATCATCGAAGTGCATAGCGAGATTCTGCTCGTTTACATTGAAAACTCTTCTTACGAGAGAGAAGCCGTTTGAGTGAACGCCGCTTGACTTGATAGCTATGAGGACATCGCCTGCCTTCTGAGTATCAGGCTGGAGGATCTTGTCCTTGTCAACAACACCTACTGAGAAGCCTGCAAGGTCGTATTCGTCCTCAGGCATAAGACCCGGGTGTTCAGCAGTCTCACCGCCGATGAGTGCACATTCTGCCTGTACACAGCCCTCTGCAACGCCTGATACGATAGTTGCGATCTTCTCGGGATAATTCTTGCCGCAGGCAATATAATCGAGGAAGAACTGTGGCTTAGCACCGCAGCAGATGATATCGTTTACGCACATAGCAACACAGTCGATACCTACAGTATCATGCTTGTCCATGATGAAAGCGATCTTGATCTTAGTACCTACGCCGTCTGTACCCGATACGAGGACAGGCTTGCTGATACCTGTAAGGTCAAGCTCAAAAAGACCGCCGAAGCCGCCGATACCTGACAGAGCGCCCTTTATCATAGTACGGGCGATGTGCTGCTTCATAAGTTCAACTGACTTATATCCGGCGGTTACGTCAACGCCTGCTTTCTTATAGCTTTCGGAAAAACTGTTGTTCATTGATTTACCTCCATGAATAAATGTAGGGGACGGCGTCCTCAACGTCCCGCAAAAATTATGTAATTACGGGCTGTCGAGGACGCCAGCCCCTACAATCGGTTGCAATAAATTATTCTTTGCCGTTCCAGCAGTAAGTGCAGAGTCCGCAGGTATCAAGACCTACAGCCTTTTCTGTACCCTCAAGTGTCTGGAACTCAAGTGATGTAAGACGGAGACGCTTGCAGATCTCATCTCTGAGTCGTTTGCCTCTTTCAGTAGCAGATGTGCTGTACTCGTCTATATACTTTATTCCGTCAGGACCTTCAAATTCGTCGATTATCTGGCGTGCGATAAGCTCCATTTCGGAAGTGCTGCGTGAGAAGTTGAGGTATTTGCAGCCGTACATTATAGGCGGACAGGCAGAACGCATATGAACTTCCTTAGCGCCGTGCTCATAGAGAAACTCAACAGTCTCTCTCATCTGAGTACCTCTTACGATACTGTCGTCAACAAAGAGGAGCTTTTTGCCGTTGATAAGATCGTGAACGGGGATGAGCTTCATCTTTGCTACCTGATTTCTCATGCTCTGGTTTGTAGGCATGAAGCTTCTTGGCCATGTTGGGGTATACTTGATGAATGGTCTTGCGAAAGGTATACCGCTTCTGTTGGCATAGCCGATAGCGTGAGGAGTACCCGAATCAGGCACACCGCAGATATAGTCAACATCGGGGAGTCTGCCGTTCTTGATGTCATTTTCCGCCATGATCTCGCCGTTTCTTGTACGCATAACTTCAACGTTTACGCCCTCATAAACAGCGTTAGGATAGCCGTAGTAAGTCCAGAGGAAGGTGCATATCTTCATCTTTGAAGGATCGCCCTCGGCAAGTGTTTTGCACTCGTCAGCTGTAAGCTCAGCGATCTCACCTGCTTCAAGCTCCTTGTAAGTGGTGTATCCCAGCTTCTGGAATGCGAATGACTCAGTAGAAAGGCAGTAGCCGTCGCTTCTTCTGCCTATGATTATAGGAAGTCTGCCGAATTTATCTCTTGCAGCGATAATGCTGTTTTTAGTGAGGATAATGAGCGACATTGTTCCCTCTATCTTTTCCTGTGCATAGCGGATACCGTCAACAAAGCTGTTCTTCTGTGCGATAAGAGCACCGATAAGGTCACCTGAGTTGATATTTCCGCTGCTCATTGACTCAAAGTTAGCGCAGCCCTTTTCGAGAAGCTCATTTACAAGAGCATCTGCGTTGCGGATTATGCCTACAGAGCATACAGCATAGAGTCCGAGCTTTGAACGGACGAGGATAGGCTGAGGGTCTGTATCGCTGATACAGCCGATACAGAGCTTGCCTCTCATATTTACAACATCGTTTTCAAATTTAGTGCGGAAAGGAGAATTTTCGATACTATGGATATTTCTCTGAAAGCCATTCTCTTCAGACCATGAAGTCATACCGCCTCTTCTTGTGCCGAGGTGTGAATGATAGTCTGTGCCGAAGAAAACGTCAGTAACGCAGTCGTTTTTAGAGGCTGCACCAAAAAAACCACCCATACGATTATTCTCCCATAAGTCTCTTCATGATTTCCTGATAAGCTTCTTCTACGCCGCCCATATCTCTGCGGAAACGGTCCTTGTCGAGCTTTTCGTGAGTTGTAGAATCCCAGAAACGGCAGGTATCAGGTGAGATCTCGTCAGCGAGGATGATAGTACCGTCAGAAGTTTTACCGAACTCGATCTTGAAGTCGATGAGGTCTATGTTGAGTCCCTTGAAGAACTTAACCATGAACTCATTTACCTTGAAAGCGTATTTAGAAATAGTGTCGAGATCTTCCTTAGTAGCGATACCGAGAGCCAGTGCGTAGTAATCGTTGATGAAAGGATCACCGAGATCGTCGTTCTTATAGCTGAATTCGAGGATAGGGCAGAGGAGCTTTTTGCCTTCTTCAACGCCCATTCTCTTAGAGAAGCTGCCTGCTGCAACGTTTCTGATGATTACCTCAAGGGGAACGATAGAGACCTTCTTAACGATAGTCTCACGGTCACTGATCTCCTCTACAAGGTGAGTAGGTACGCCTTCCTTTTCGAGCATCTTGAACATGAAGTTTGTCATTTTGTTATTGATAACACCCTTGCCTGCGATAGTGCCCTTCTTTTCGCCGTTGAAAGCTGTTGCGTCGTCCTTGTAATCTACGATAACGAGATCAGGATCATTTGTTGCGTATACCTTTTTTGCCTTGCCCTCATAGAGCTGTTCCTTCTTTTCGATGTTTGACATTTTAAAATTCCTCCTTGAGAATTATATAAATGATTATATATGCAATTCCGCATCATCGCGGAAATTGTAGGCTTATTCGATCTCGTCTGAAATGGGAGTCACAACGACTTTGCCGTCTGAGCCGAGAAGCGGTGTGATACCTGAGTATGCATCACCGACAGTGTTTATGTAATTAACACCTGTTTCTGTGTCAACAATTATCTGAACTGCGCCGAAACCCATGGTTCTTTCAAGTCGCTGTTCATGTGTGATAATAAAACGTCCGCGTTTTTGTGGCTTCTTTTCTTTATCAAACATATCGCTTCCTCCTGTATCATGTAATTAACATATCTGCTGTATTTTTTGGTGTATCTGCGATAAAGTCAGCGCCTGCTTCATCAAGCTCTTCTGCTGAGCCGTAGCCCCAGAGGATGCCCATGCATTTCAGACCTGTCTTATGAGCGCCGAGAACGTCCTGTCTGCGGTCACCTATCATAAGCACGCGGCTTCTGTCGGTGATATCCGCTTTTGCGAGAACATACTCTATTACTTCATGTTTATAGTCACGAGAGCCGTCAAGCTCTGCGCCGCCGACTATTTCAAAGTAAGGCGCAATGCCGAACCTTTCAAGTATGCGGACCGCATAGACCTCAGGCTTGCTTGTGGCTACCATGAGCCTTTTGCCAGCCTTTTTCAGCCGTTCCAGCATTTCGGGGATACCCTCATATACGCGGTTCTCAAAAAGCCCCACAGTGGAGTATCTTTCGCGGAATATCCTTACGGCTTCGTCGATCTGTTCCTCGTTCATGCCGATGAACTCGGCAAAGGACTGACGGATAGGCGGACCGAGAAATTTATTCGTATCCTCGGGAACTTCAAATCCCATTTTTTCAACAGCATTTATCAGGCATTTGAGTATGCCCTCTGTAGAATCGGTGAGAGTACCGTCAAGGTCGAATAAAAGTGTATCAAAATTTTTCATCATGTATCAAGTGATATATCGTGCCAGTCGGAGGTATCGCAAACCAGCCATTCAAGGCCGCGTCTGCGCTCATATACCACATCACCGCTTAGATCACCAACAGAACAATTGCTGTCGATGTGCTCATGCTGAACAACAGCCCAGTGATAACGGTAGTAAAGGTCCAGCATATCCATGATCTCATCTGCACTTCTTAAATTGCATCTGCTCTTGAAGTCTTCAAAGTCCTCGCACTGTGATACAGAGCGTATTGCCATTTCACAGTCGCATATCTTGCTTGAGTCTGTGATATCGTCAACTATCCCCAGTGCCCAGAGCAGTGACCAGTAGCATTCATACTCCCAGACTATGTCGATAACGTCCTGCTGAGAAGCCTCACCGTTTACAAGGCGCGACTCCTTTGCATTGAGATTGTCATAAACGCCGAAGTGCTCCATAAGTCTTATAAAGGTATTGAGATTGTCTGTGCGCTTTTCGCTTACTTCTATGCCTATCTGAGTAGACAGTAAAGCGGCGATGCCTCTTTTGCAGATATCATCAAGACTTTTCAATTTTATCTGCGATACCTCTTCTGTAAGAGGAAGATTTGGATTAATGCTTATTCCCTTTTCCCTAAGTATCTTTTCTGAATGTTCTTTTCTTTCTGAAGGTGTCATATTTTGACCTCCTTTGGGTGAAAGTGGTTTAAGTGTGTGTCAGAGTGCTGCTATCTGCTCCTGGAGAGCCTTGTCCTTGGCGATAACGCCGTCAGCCATAGCCTTTTTCTCGGCAGCAAGCTTTGCAGCAAGCTCATCGTCAGAGATAGCGAGCATCTGTACAGCAAGAACAGCAGCATTCTTTGCGCCGTCAATGCCTACGGTAGCAACAGGTACTCCGGGAGGCATCATTACTGTAGCCAGAAGAGCGTCAACGCCCTCAAGTGCCTTTGATTTCATTGGTATGCCGATAACAGGAAGTGTTGTATGTCCTGCGACTACACCTGCAAGGTGAGCAGCCATACCTGCGGCGCAGATGATAGCTCCGAAGCCGTTAGCCTTTGCATTTGAAGCAAATTCAGAAGCTTCGGCAGGAGTTCTGTGTGCGCTCATAACACGGCACTCAAACTCAACGCCGTATTTTTTAAGCTCAGTAAGAGCTGATTTTACAACAGGGAAGTCGCTGTCGCTTCCCATGATAACTGCAACTTTTTTAGACATGGTTATTTCTCCTTTAAATTAATTGTCAATGGAACGTGAAACGATTATTTCGTTTATACCGCTCGATGTGCCCCACATATCTGTACCCCATACAGCCCATATCTCTTCTGCGCCTGCATTCCATGTGTATTCGGTATCAATGCCCTCACCTTCATAGTCGTTATTCAGAGTTGCTTCTCCGAATTCATCATTGAGAGGATTAAGGATCTTATTGAATGCTTCTTCGAGCTGTTCCGCTGAATAAGGGTATGTACAGCTGTGTTCATCTTTAGCTACAGCGCCTATATGATAGCCGCAGCATACGAGCTTTTCTGTTTCATCGTCAAACTCAGTGAACATATATCCGCCGAGTCCTGTACCGAAGGCTTCTTCGGTATCAAAATTGTAGTCGTATTCGACGACTGATCTGTAATCCTTGATCAATTCAAAGTCATAGTCACTGCCGATGATTTCAAAGACTTCGTCCTTTGACATACCCGGGCTGAGCTGTGTAATGACATTGAATTTGTCGGTATTATCGGTATCTTCTGATATCTGAGGGGGGGCGGAAGTTGGCTCTGAGGTGATCTCCGATTCGGCAGTTGTTTCCTCGGCGGTCGTTATTTCTTCAGATGTGATCTCTTCTTCAGTTGTTGTGACCTCAGCATCAGTAGTTTCCTCGGTTGTTTCGGCTGAATAGTCTATTCTTCCGCAGCCTGCTGTGCAGAGCATAACAAGTGCGGATATCATAGCGGCTCTTTTCTTTATCATACATCCCTCCGATTGTTTCAGACGGTTTTATTCATATGACCTTGCGATACATATAAAGCCGCTGCCGGTATTATCCGCAGATGCGAAAGCATCTTCATCGTAGGAAGGCGTTAAAAACATTACTATATCCGAATCATCCCATATATAGATGTTATTATCATCAGACGCGGCATCTCTCGGAGAACCGTAGACAGCTTTAAACTTTGAAGCCATGCTGCCAAACTTCTCTTTGAGTTCATTGTAATTGCAGCGAAGATCATAATTGCCGTCAACTTTCTGTACTCCCAGCTCATATCCGTAGGAATTTATACGATCATTCTTATCGTCAAACTCGATATAGAGTGAAAAAGGAAAATCTGTGCCAAAGGCATCGTCCTTATCAAAATTCCACTCATAGAACGAATAAGAGCCTCTGTTCTCGGTGACGGCAGGTTCTTTCCCGATAGTGGCAAATGCCTGCTCCTTTGAGATCTCGGCATTAAGCTGAGAAAACAGACTTCCCTCTGCTATGATCTCTGACTCATTAAAACCAGATGCAGAGTCGTCTTTATCGGAAGTTTTTGCGGCGGAGAGTATCTTCTGCGCGAAATCGTCTCCCATTGAAGATATTGAGACTTTTCCTGTTTTCGTATCTTCATAATAGTAAGACGAGAGATAAAGATTGCCGAAAATATTATTCCAGCTGAGACTGCTAAGGCAGTTTTCCTCATTGTCGGCTGATGAATAATGATCGCCGTAGTGTTCGTGTATTTTATCGAAAAGCGTGTCGTAAAGGGCTTTTATCTCGTCCTCTGAATACTCCTTTACAGGAGTATCGTCCCTATCCTTTACTCCGAAATGGCAGCTTATACATATAAGCTCGCCGTCAGGAATGAAGGTGAAAAGCTTGTGTCCTGCCATATCGGCATCAAGCTCGGGACAGCTTTCAAAAGGAACGGTATAATATGCGATCTCAGGGCCGACATTCTGTAATTTCTCGACGCTGCGCTCATAGTCGTCACCAATAACGGCCTTGAGCTCGTCTTCCGTCATGCCCAGCTTTATATCAGGGAATATATTGAATTCCGTGCCGAGTTTATCCGTTTCATTTGAGGCGGCTTCGGTCTCGGCTTCTGAGGTCTCCTCCTCGTCGGAAGCTGACTGAGTTGTAAGGCTCTCGTCGGCTACCTCATCGGCGTTGTCGATACTTCCGCAGCCTGCTGTGCACAGCATAACAAGCACGGAGATAAGTGCGATTTTCTTCTTCATCATAATTCCTCCGTCAGTGGCTGTTATCTGTGGTCTGCTGACCGTTAGGCTGAGCAGCGTGATTTGTCGCAGGATACGACGGTTTGTTCGGGACAAAGTCTCCTGATATGACTTTCAGTCCGTCATTGGGACTATACGTGAATTCCATGATAGATTTGTAATCGCCTCTCAGGCGTTTTAGCTTCTTTTCCTCGTTTTTGTAGGAAATAGAAATATCAGCTGTGATAGACAGCTTGTAATGCGCAAGATCACTGTCAGAGCTTGCTGAATATAACGATATATCGGATATACCCATAAGATTTTTCTCGGTTATGGAATGATCCTCAGGGAAAAGTGTAAGAAATACAGCTGACGGTGCGGCATTTATATCTGAAAGCAGACTGCTGTCGCCTGTAAAAGCGTATTTCATGTATCTTTCTACAGCGCGGCACATATTCTCAAGTGAAGAGATGCTAAGCTGTGAGAGCAAATACTTATTTGTGACCTCGATAGTGAACGGATGACCTATAGCTTCGCCTTTTACAGCGGCATTTCTGAGGATCATATCACCTGATGATACTGAATAGCTGTAAGTGCCGTTCTTTGATCTGAGAATAAGTTCATTCTCACTTTCCTTGTATGAATCCCACACCCTTGAAAAACATGGGTTGAAGTTCTGATCGTAGATAACGACAGACTGGTCATCAGCAGACTTTGCAGCGTAAAGAGTGCGGTAAGGCATATTTATGCGGCTTATATCCGAGTATACAAAGGGAAGAGAAATATTCCCCTCATAGTCGATACCGCCGAACAGCATTTTGCCTCTTATGCGCTTTGATGCTATGCAAAGACCGCTTTCGGTGAATTTGAGTTCATTCCATTCGGGATATACGATAACGCGCTCATTGCTGTCGATAATACCGTACATTCCCGAATCATTCTGGAAAATATGGTTGCCTGATTTGTCATCGTCGAGTATTTTCTCAATAGCGGGCTGAGTACCGCTCAGTTCCGTGCTTTTGCCCGTGCTTGAATAGAAACGGGTTATAGCGACGGCGAGGACGATTATTACGATAAATAATACGGAGACCACAAGTCTCATATGCTTAGTCAATGTCTCCGCACCTCCCTGCGATCATTTGCTGCTGTCGGAAGCTCCTGTATTTTCAGAAGCGTTCTTCTGAGCCTCAGCCTTGCGCTGTCTGTAGATATCTTCTGTTTCTTTTGTTATATAGATAGGACGATTTTTCGTTTCAAGGTAAGTTTTTGAAAGGTACTGTCCGAGAATTCCGACGCTGAAGAGCTGAAGTCCGCTGAAAAGGAATATGAGACAGAGCATTGTGGGATATCCGTCAGGTGCATTCAGCCAGCCGAATATCGAGCGGATTATCGTTACTACTATAAGTACGAAAGCGATAAAGCAGGTGATTATTCCCAGCAGTGAGGCTATAGCCAGTGGAGCTGTGGAGAATGCCATGATACCCTCAAGAGAGTATTTGAAAAGGCCCCAGAATGACCATGAGGAAGTACCTGCCGGTCTTTCAACGTTTTCGTATTCGATGTATCTGGTGTTAAAGCCTACCCAGCTGAATATACCCTTTGAAAAACGGTTATATTCAGTCATATCGAGTATCGCGTCGACCATCTGACGGGTCATGAAGCGGAAGTCCTGAGCGCCGTCAACGATCTCGGTCTGAGAGATCTTGTTCATTATCTTATAGAACAGTCTTGCGAACCATGAGCGCACCTTTGACTCGCCCTGTCTGCTTACGCGGCGTGTTGTGGCACAATCGTACTCACCGTTTCTGACATAGCTGTACATCTGAGGAAGGAAAGCGGGCGGATGCTGAAGGTCTGCGTCCATAACGACAACATAGTCGCCCTTGGCATTTTTCAGACCTGCGTACATACCTGATTCCTTGCCGAAATTGCGAGAGAATGAAATGTATCTTACCCGTTTGTCCTTTTCTGAAAGGGAACGGAGTATATCAAGGGTTGTATCTTTAGAACCGTCGTTGATGAAGAGGTATTCGAAAGTCAGCTCAGGAAAATCCTTTGACATCTGACCTGTGACTTTTGTTATCTCCTCATAGAACATGGGGAGAACCTCCTGCTCATTATAACACGGAACTACTACGGAAACGAGCTTCACGTTTTTTCCTCCTTTTAAGAAGCTTAGACGGCATATGAAAAAAGCAAATTTTTCATCTACCAACACACTATTAATAATACAACAAAATCGCTCATAATGCAAGAGTAAAATGTATGATTTCATAATTTTTTACGTCTATGTAAAATAATGGCTGATAAGGGTCATGATTTTGGTCTTTATGTTAGGAAGACATCGAAGCAGAGGCGGAATATATCGAAAAACAACGCAGATACGTTGAAATATTCTTATTTACCTAATTTAACTTAAACAATGTAGGAGAATTTTGACAAAAAAATCAATAACGATTTGTTATTTTTACCGAAAATTTTAAAATGGGTATAATTTTGGTGGTCATTTTTTTAGAAAGTGTTGATTTTTTTTGAAGTATCATGTATAATATACTTGTATAGTTATTCGCATTATTGCAGATCCGTCTCAGACCCTCTATCAATTCTGAGCGTATTTTCTGCAGCGATCAGGGAAATCGGCGGTCCGCTGCCGTAAAGCGGAGGCTGCGGCTTTGCTGCGGTTGGGAGAGGACTATGGATATAACATTGGTAACGTCTTCGTTTGATAAAATTGTTCACGGTACTGAGAATGAAAAGAAAACAGGCTGTGGCATAAATCTGCTCAAGCCTGAGAATGCGACTCGTTTCCACAGGACCACAAGAATGACAGACCTTAAAGAGATCACCTGCGAGAAATGTAAGGCAAATCTTGCTAAAAAGCTTATCAAGGCTGACAAAAAAGAAATGGCTCTGCTCCTCAAGGAAGAGAAGAGACGTGAAAAAATGGGTATGGGCGATGAAGGCATAGTGCCTCTCGGAAATACCACTGCTAAGATCACAAGAGATCCTGATGCGAAAAGAAAAGAAGAAGAGGCAAGGAGAAAGGCAGAGGAAGAAGCAAGAGCTGCTGCCGAGGCTAAGAGAAAGGCTGATGAAGAGGCTGCAAGAGAGGCAGCTGAATATTTTACAAAGCCTGCTGCCGACAGAGTTCAGCCTGTGCCTGAGCCTCCTGTAAGCACCATCCCCGGAACAGGTGTTGCTATGGATGAGAGCCTTGCTCAGTTTGCGATAAATGTTCCTAAGGAAGAGCCGGTGCCTGCTCCTGCAGAGGAAGATGATTTTCTCGCACAGTTCGCTGTACAGAAGCCTGACGCAGTTGCTGATCCGGTACAGACCAATGCAGCAGTGCCCGAAGACGATTTTCTCGCACAGTTCGCAATTCCTTCACCGCAGCAGTCAGCGATCCCCGGCGGCGAGCCTGAACCTATGTATAATGAAGAATCCGATAAAATGGACGGACTTGATTTTAATTACGGACAGCAGCAGGCTCCGATATACGGACAGCCGCAGACTCCTGTTTATGGTCAGCCCGAACAGCCTTTACAGGTACAGTCCGAAGAGGATATAATGCAGATGTTCTCTATTGGAAATGAGCCTGTTCAGGAGCCTGTATACGGTCAGCCTGCATATGGACAGCCTGTTTACGGCGGCGATCAGAACGTCATCGGCGCCGATGAGGGAGAGTTTATACAGCAGTATGCAGAGCCTGTTCCACAGTACATACAGCCTGATATGATATATCCTGCAGAGCCTCCTGTTCAAGGCGCTGAGCCGGATAACGGTCAGGATAAGCTGTTTGGATATGAGGAAGCAATACAGCAGGATATTCCCGAAACTGCTCCTGTTTATCCTCAGTTTGACCAGAATATGCCAAAGGAAATGGAAGAACTGGCTATACCTTCTGTAGGTGATATGTCAGCAGCTTCTGAAGCTAATGGTATAAATGCTCCTGTTATTGATGATATATCAGCTTATCAGGAGACAGCCCCATCTGCTGGAGAGCAGAAACCGACAGTTGAGGACATAACTGTTCCTGCATTTGACGAAATACCACCTGCAGAACATATTACAGCACCTATACTTGATGACATTACAGATGCAGTGACTGAGCCTGCACCGATAAACGGGGGAATGCCTGCATTTAATGACATCAGCGAAGCGGTACTCGAAGATATTTCCGCACCAGTATTTAATGAGCCGATAATGGCAGAAGAGGAGTATGATACCAATATGAGTGATTATAATTATGTAGCACCGGGCGCAGGTGCTGAGAGAAATACAGCAGAGGCAGAACAGCCTAAACAGCAGGCACAGCAGCCGCAGATCATCAAGGTTCCGCAGCTTGCAGGCTATGATGCAAACAATCAGCCTGTATACAAGTATATGCAGATGAAGCTTGCAGGATATGATCAGAACGGTCAGCCTGTATATGTTCCTGTAGGTGCACAGCCGGCAGTTAAGCCTCAGGCAGCAGCTCCTGCTCAGCAGCAGAGACCTCAGACCGCAGCTCCTGCACAGCAGACAGCAGCACAGGCACAGAGAGCTGCAGCAGCAGCTCCTGTTCAGCAGGCACAGCAGCAGAGACCTGTTGCTCCTGTACAGCAGGCTCCTGTTAGATCGGCAGTTCCGAGAAGACCTGTTCAGCAGAGCGGTATTCCATCTGCGAATATTTCCAAGATCGCTGTAAATCCACACAGCAAGTCTACTTCACAGGCGTTCATCAATGCTATCGCAAGCTCAAAGGAGTACGCTGACAAGAACCTTATCGATACACAGGGACTCCATGCTAACAGCCCTGTTCTTACATCTGTTGAGGACGTTCTTTCAACTATGGGCGATGAGTCGGCAAAGAGACAGCTTCAGGCTAAGGCTCAGGCACAGCAGAACGTTCCTGTATTCGAGGAGTATAAAGGACCTCAGCAGAATACGTACAGAGGCGGAGCTCCTGCTCAGAGACAGCAGTCTATGGAGAAGGACGCACGTTATATGACAAAGGCTGAACTCAAGGCTAAGAAGAAGCAGGATAAGATCGATGCCAAGTTCAGAAAGGAAATGTCAAAGAGAGGCTTCTGATAGAATAATTTCAATACCGCACAAAGAGCGCATTGCTGTTACTTTGTGCGGTAATGTATAATATCGCAAATGAAATGAGGAAAATCAATGGCAGAGAATAAGATCATTGAAGAACTGAGAGCGAAGCTCACGGATTCACTTGAAGAAAACAATAAATTTCTCCGCAGCGAGGCTGAGCGTTTTGCTGAGGCAGGAAACAGAGAGGGCGTAGATGCTGCAACACAACTTCTTATCGAGATCATGCCGCAGGAACAGAAGGAAGAGATACAGAGACTTACCCATGTTGACGGTATGCGTCTTGACGAGATGCATGATAAGATAATGCAGCTTGTCAAGGAAAAAAATCTTACAGAGGCAAAATCTCTTGCAGAGCGCCTTTATAAGAAAATAACAATAGACTACAGAGACGGCGAAAATTCAAAGTTTGTATCGCTGAGAAATCCTTTTGAGGATAATCTTTATCAGCTCAAATACAAAAAGGACGATAAGATACTCAACCGCACACCCTTTGAC
>SFFP01000205.1 GCA_004556875.1 Ruminococcus flavefaciens | reverse complement strand
AGCGGTGACCTGATCATCGACGGCAAGAGAGTAAATGACGTCGAGCCGAAGGACAGAGATATCGCGATGGTATTCCAGAACTACGCTCTGTATCCTCATATGACCGTATATGACAACATGGCATTCGGTCTGAAGCTTCGTAAGGTTCCGAAGGCAGAGATCGATCAGAAGGTGCATGAGGCTGCGAGAATCCTCGATCTCGAGCATCTCCTCGACAGAAAGCCGAAGGCTCTTTCCGGTGGACAGAGACAGCGTGTAGCGATGGGACGTGCGATCGTTCGTAGACCGAAGGTATTCCTCATGGATGAGCCGCTCAGTAACCTCGATGCGAAGCTGAGAGCACAGATGCGTGTAGAGATCGCAAAGCTCCACAAGTCCCTCGAGACCACCATCATCTACGTAACACATGACCAGACCGAGGCGATGACACTGGGTACCAGAATCGTCGTTATGAAGGATGGTATCATCCAGCAGGTAGATACACCGGAGAACCTCTACGATACACCGTGCAACAAGTTCGTTGCAGGTTTCATCGGATCTCCGCAGATGAACATGATCGACGCAGAGTGCAAGGCCGAGGGTAATGATGTAACCCTTACCTTCGCAGGCCACACCATCACCCTCGACGCTGCCAAGGCTGCCAAGCTGAAGGACGGCGGATACATCGGTAAGACCGTCATCCTCGGCATCCGTCCGGAGGACATCTATGAAGAAGCAGATGCCCTTGAGGGCGGCTTCGCGGAGAACAGCGTCAAAATTATTGTATATGTATTTCACAAATCCTGAGCCGCCTGAGGTATCGTCAAACAGCACGAGCTCTCGAGATTCGGTCACGCACCCACTGATATCGTCGCGGCTTATATCAAGGGCTTTGCTTGCACCTTCAAGTATAGCATAAAGCACGGACATATCCTGGTTCTTGTCCTGCGTTCCTGCGAGAGAGACCTCATGAGAGGGGAGGGCTATCTTGATTATATCGGTCGAAAATTCGTGTCCGAGAGAAACATTTATCAGCTTTTTGGACTTGCATTTCTTTTTGTACTTTGTGATGTGTTCATTTCCCTTTAGCGGAGTAGAAGGGTCAATGGTGTATCCGCAGGTCGGGCAAACTCGTAATCCTCTGCCGTTCATTCCCTGATTGAGTACAAAGAGCTTTCCCCCTGGTGAATAAGTTATATGCGCAGCCTTCCCCTTGAAGCTCATATCCTTTTCCATTGCTTCTGCCTTCTGCTTCTCAGTTAGGTCGTCTATCCCCCAGAACTGAGTCTGTGTTGCATAATAGCGTGCAGGCTTAGTTTCGCCGACAGGCTTGGGCTTGTATTCGATCTGTGTTGAAAAGCCAAAAAGCGGAATGATGAATTTCTTTGGATTCATAACTGTATCGCAGTATCTGCATATCCTTTTTGAAGATTCATCAATATCTGCTGTGACATATATCATATTTCTGTCAGGCGGAGATATCCTCTTGCAGTTTGGACACTCATGATACACATATGTAGGCCAGCCTTTGTCAGGGACAGTGTTTATCGCATAGGCAAGATGAAGGAAACCATTGCGCAGAGCACGGATGAGATGAACAAATTCCTCGATATACAGAAACAGCAGCTTGAGGAGAAGGAACGCAGAAAGCAGGAGAACCTTGAGCTGCAAAAGAACCTTTCCTCCGAGGTCAGTGAGACCGATATTACAGCCGCTAAGCTCTATGCGACCCTCCTTTATGAGGAGGCTGACGACGCTGTTCTCAGCAATGACGCTTTTTGCAGCGCATATGAGGAGGACTTCCCCGAGCTCGAAGCGGATGACCTTGCGGCACTCAGGGATAAGGTGAGGGCTGACCGCAATGACCCTGCCAAGGCGGAGGCAATGGAAAGGGTTTTCCGCTCGCTGCCCTATGACGTCCGTCTCATGTATAGTGTGAAAAATGCGATGAATATGTACAGCTACAAGACCGACGAATCCGTTTCGGATTTTGCAGAGCGCACTGCAAGCCGCTGGTTCACGTCCGAGGAGCTCCCCAAGCTGAGGAGTGATATTGCCGAGCATACCGTGGAGCTGCGTAACCAAATGGATATGCAGCTCTCCATGGCAAACAGCGGGTGGAAAAAGTTCTACAGTGCAAAGCCGTTCCTCACGATTTCGCTGTTTGACGAGGATATGCCCGATTTTGACCCCGATAACAGGTTCATGGTCGATTGCACCACATATAAGGCAGCAGTGCAGCTCGCTACATCGGGCTTGATGAGAATGTCACTGTCGCTCAGCAATTATTTCCCGCTCTACTGGGGAATAGACTGCGAGAGCATATGGGAAGCCGCATACCTTAATGCGCCGTATGACCGCCGTTCCGAGAGCGGTGACGACGCGAAGAAGCTTGCAGAGCAAGCGTTCAGGAAGGTCGTTGGGGACAGACCGGTGTCCAAGCCTGTCACTCCAGTGTTTGAGAAAACTGTTCCAAAAGCCGAGCCTGAAAAAGCAGTCACATCTGCACCCGTGGCGGAAGATTTTGCTCCAAAGAAAAAAGAGGGCTGCTACATCGCAACCGCTGTTTATGGCTCATATGATGCGCCAGAAGTAATGGTTCTCAGGCGATTTAGGGACGAGGTACTTAAGAAATCAATTCTCGGCAGAGCGTTCATCAAGGTCTATTATACACTCAGTCCGCCTGCGGCAAGGTGGCTGCGCAATACCAAGCATATCAATGCCGCAGTCAGAAGAATACTTGATAAATGGGTTGAGAAGCTAAAATAATGGAGGCGAATGCTTATACATGATAACAGATGCTGATACAAGCCATATTCATTGATGTTATCATGAACCAGCTATATTACATCGGTAAATATGACAGATTTTCTTGTGTCAAAGAAGTAGTAAAATAAGCGGTTTACAGGACAGCCGAAGCTGTCCTGTTCCTTTTGCAAGGTCTTGACAAAAAATAAAGAGCGTGTTAGAATACATTTATCAAGTAATATAATCGCAAATGCATATGATTACAGGAGAAGCGTATGGAACAGCTATTAGTAAGCCATTGGCATAAGAATACAAGATACGAAATACAGAGCATAAACGGAATGGAGTATATTGTTCCATGCGAGTACGGCTCGGTATACGATCCGATAAACAGCGAAAATGAAATGATGATCGACGCACTAAATCTCGGCAAGTACCTGACAGAGAACGATCTTGGTCAGAATGGAATGGTGCTGGACTTCGTGCATAAATACGGTCTGCTCGGTATCATGCCCGACATAGCTGGCTCTGACATTGGTCGCAACGAACGTGTTTTCGTCCGCGGCAACATCTTTACTGACAGTGGTATTGTTGATGTGAATGAGTTAGTAAAGACATTCTTTCCACTTGATAAGATTGATATACTGGCTAAATCCAACCAGAAAGGCAAGCTGAGACTGTACTATCGTAGTCCGATATACTCGACAATGTTCCTGCGTAAGTATAGATACTGCGAGCCGCTTGAATGGGTAAAGAAATACTTTAAATATCTGTACAGCTTCACGATAAGCAAGGAATCAAAGCTGACGGAGTTCATACCTCCTCGCCTGATCTACAAGATAGATAACAGGAACGGACTGAACCTGCTGTGCGAGTATGATTCGCTCAAGGCGATGATAGACTTCGCCTTCGCCAAAGCAGTAACAGACGATAAAAAGCCGCTCCGCACCTGCAAGCATTGCGGAAAGCTGTTCTATGCCACCGATATACGCAGCGAGTTCTGTTCCGCAAGATGCCGCAATCAATATAACGTATACAAGTCCAGAGCAAAGCATTGACGAGAGCAAAGCATTGACGCTTTGCTCTTTTTGTTTCAAAATAAAAATGAAGGCCTTGACAAATAAAAATAGCGTGTTATAATATAATCGAGAAATAGTAATAGTATATATTTAATATGCAATTACAGAATTAATATGAAGTGCGAGCAGAGTTTGATTTAGAGACCCTGCTCATTCTTCTCCAAACTGTGTAATATGATACAGCAGAATATATATTACACAACCGGCTGTATAAAGAGGTGACCTGAAATGAACAATTAAAAACTAAACGGTAACTTGAAAATTGAATATGGGATCAGGAGTTACGTTGTTTCCGATGGTGGGGCGGTGAGCCGTACCAGCCCAGAGATGCGCGATGACGCGAAAGCCGAGCGATAACATCTCCGGTTTCACATAG
>SFFP01000204.1 GCA_004556875.1 Ruminococcus flavefaciens | reverse complement strand
CTGTACTTCATAGTCGTTTTCCCTTTCCGGTTTTATTATTTTTATTCTACCAGATTTTTGGGTGTTTGTCGACTGCTCTTTCAGTATAACACTTCAGACGGCTTTTCTCCCTCTCACGCTTCATGTACTGCTCATTAAGATACTGGCGCACCTGTCGGGTGTACCGCATCGCCGTTTCATGTTTGAGAAGATATGCCTTGTGTTCGGGCATAATGGCTTTACGCTTATCTTTCAACTGCTTTGACAGCGCTGCAAGCTCGCTCCGCTTAGGTGCTTTGCCGTCGATGTAATAATCCTTGATATGCTCCTTGATGTACTTGTCAGCTTCTTCGTAAGCGTCGATTGTGCCAGCGTTCTTCTTGCGGAAATGCTTTTGCGTAAACGCTGACCGTTCCTGATACTCCTTGTATGTAGCAGAATTGTCGGAACGCTGTTTTATCATCGCAAGGAGCTTGTCGATAGCTGTGTACTGCTCTTTCAGCTCGGCAACTTCATCGGTGTGATCTTCGGGCGAATGGATATTGTGCATGAATCCGCCAAACTCGCTTAAAGACATGATGCCAACGGCTTCAAGCTCTGCAATGATCTTATCGCTGTCACGCATACCCCTGATCTCTGCCCACGGATCTTCTTTCTTTTCAGGTGCTTTGCCCTCCGCAGGTGTGGGCTGTGGTGTCGGGGCAGACGGTTCAGGCTTCGGCTCGGTGGGCTTGGCAGCAGATGCGTTAAGCATATCAAGCTGTGCCTGCCGTCTTGCCCGTCGGGCTGCAAAGAACTTCTCAACCTGTTCCGCCGCAGCTTTTCTCTTTGCGATTTCAGTCGCTTCTGTGGTAGTTTTAGGCTCGGCAGATTGTTTCAGTGTTGTCGGTGCGGTGACTGTCTGTGTCTGCTTCTGCTCGGTCTTTGGAACAACAGGCTTCGGCAGTTCAATAAGCATATCGGGAGTGACATTCTCCGCTGACAGCTTTTCCTGTATCTCCGCTATTTGCTCGGTGATGCTTTCGACGGTGAAGCCCTCGCCCAGCGTTTCGGCTCTTGTGAACCTCTGCTGACCATCACCCGACAGCTTGAATTTCAGCTTGTACTTGTTATGCGGAGTATAAACATACTCGATGCCGCTGGCGGTGCAGTTGCGGAGAAAATCAGCAAAGTCACGGCTGTAAAGCATAACCTCTGCAATACGAACACGGAGCTTTTCTTTCCACGACTTGCCCTCTTTCTGCATTTCATTCTCGTAATGTGATACACCCTTACCAATCGGTTCAATAACGGATATGCCGTGTTCAGCACATATCTCGTCCGAAATCTCACGCAGCTCTGCCCACGCTCTTTCTGACTTCCTGCCCTGATTATGCTCGGTGGTGAAGCTCAGTCCGTTATACAAATTTGTGTTGTTGAAAATGATATGGCAATGCAGGTGGTCTTTATCGTTGTGAACAGCAATGACATACTGATAATCACCTTTCAGATAGCGGTCGCAAAGCTCCTCACCGATCTGCATAGCCTGTTCGGGTGTGACTTCACCGGGGGCAAAGCTCTGAATCATGTGGTAGGCAAGGATTTGGATGCGTCCTGTTCCTGTGTTTCGGACGGCTCGGAAGTCCTCGCTTGCTCCTGCGCTGTCGGCTCGGCAAGCATAAGAGTTGACATATACACCGTTGACGGTCTTATCTCCGTTTGTGATGTAATCGATCGCTGCGCTGACTGTTGCCCTGATCGTATGGATAGAAGTGTATGCCAAATCTCGTTTACTCCTCTCTTTATCTCGGTAATATCCTCGGCATAGATGTGCCCTGTGCTGTAAAGTCGGACAAGTATCTGGTTGATGTTCGCTCCGATACGCTTCATAAGCCTGTTGGTTTCAGCAATCTCGGTGCGGTCGGGAGTGAGATCAACTCTCGCCCGAACGCAGTCACGGATATACTCCGTTTTGTTCTTGTAACCGTACTGCTCACACTTCGCTATGATGTCCTGCATTTCCGATTCTGTAAAGCGAACATTCAGCGTGTAGGACTTCTTCTCCCTCTTGCGTTTCAGGTACTTGCGTTCATCATCGGAAAGCTCGTCCTCGGACTTGTTTGCAAGGGTATCGTCAAGCTCGGCAGCAACCTCTTTGTCCAAAGCATTATTGATAGCTCCCTCGTAGGTCATACCCTCGAACTCCATAGCCTTGTGCTTGGGCGGTCTGCCACGTTTCTTTTTCTCCGTATTCATGGTGGTGTCTCCTTTGTTTTTATTTCGGCGTAAGCCGATTTTTTATGACCGCTGTGCGGTCATTTCGGGGCTTGGGGTGTCCCCAACAAGCATTTGGTATTTTCGCTCGCTGTGCGGCGCAAAATACAATGCTTGTTATTTTTGTTGCGCTATGGCACATATTTTTTCCGCCTGAGCTTATCTCTCTGCTCAGGCTTTCGATGCTCCGTCAGCGAATTTGGAGCTATGCGACTTAATCTCTCCGCCACTTTGGTCGGCGGTCATACTCGCTCACGCTTCAGCGTGATGCTCTCTATTATCATCACTTCTGAAATTGTAAACAGGCTCGGCGCAGTTATTGCGCAGTCTGGGCGGCAGTTTGATGAAATTGGGTATTGATTTTTCGGGGCTGCTGTGGTATAATATAACGCAAGGATGTTTGTCCGCTTATCATTGTGAGGTGTTTGTAATATGGAATGGATTATCATTACAGTTATAGTTATCGTTGCCGCACTGGTTGCTTGTATACTATGGGCTAAACAGCTTTCAAAACATAAATTCCAGTGTAAAGCCTGTTCTAAGGAATTTAATGCAAAATGGAATAAACTTCTGTTTGCAATTCACTCCGATGATTATTATGAAATCAGATGTCCATATTGCAATCATAAAGGATGTATTGAAAAACAGAATAGTGATTGAAGATAATTACTTCTCCTTGATAGCTGTGTGAGCGAACTCCGCTCCGCAGCTTTTTTCATTTTCCCCATAACAATATGTCGAACTGGATAATTTCACTGGAACGGAAAGTTTGAGCGCAATATCAATAGACATGGGACTATGTTTCGCGCTATAATATTATCGTGGGGGTTAAATCAAATCCTGCGATACTCAAAACCGAAAAGAGGTGATGCGAATGAGTAAGAAAGCTAAGACCGAGGTCGATGCGAAGTCCGCTGTTATCATTACGGATGCTGTGCTTGCTAAAAACAATAAGAAACTCACAGACCTTGAACAGTCTATCAAGGATGCTCTTGAACGCAAGCACAAGATCATCGTTGAGAGTAAGCTCTACATCTACGAACAGCTCTCGGAGCTTTACGGCGGTGCTGAGGGGCAGACACTTCTCGATGCCGTGACTGCGGAGCATACGCTGATCGGCAAGCTGACCGACAGCGGAATGTCCTACGCTGACATTGAGGGGCTGGTCGATAGCTCTGACGTTGCAGACAGCAAGTCGGGCGATGTTGCCGACAGTGGCTCTGCCGATGATGAATTTGTCGGACAGACTTCTTTCTTCGGAGATAATTCCTACAAGGATTAACATATTTCCGACAACAAAACGATAGCTGTGAGAGGGGCGGCAGTAATGCCGTTCCGCACGGCTGTATATGAGGGCAGAGAGAGAAAGCGAAACCCTCAAACCTAAAAGCATAGAAACAGACAAGCTAAAGGAGAAAAATTCGCTATGAACGAAACAAAAGCAACCGTGTCCGAGTACCATATCGGGCATACGATCTACAGAGTGAAAACCGTCTTTAACCCAGCTTTTCCGGCTGACTGTGAAAAAATGCTCGGTGATAATGAACAGGAACAGGACAAGCAGGCTGTGTGAAATTTTAGCTTGGTGCGTATTGACTTTTTCGGCAATGTGCGCTAAACTATTATCATAGCTTGCTGTATCCTGTCGGAAAGTGAGGTTAAAATGACAGACAAGATAACAGCTTTATACTGCCGCCTGAGCCAGGACGATATGCTGGACGGCGAGAGCAACAGTATTACCAACCAGAAAGCTATCCTCCAGAAATTCGCTGAGGACAACGGCTTTCCCAATCCGACTTTCTACGTCGATGACGGAGTGAGCGGTACGACTTGGGAGCGTGACGGCTTCAAAGCGATGATGGCTGACATTGAGGACGGCAAGGTCGCTACGGTTATCACCAAAGACCTTTCAAGGCTCGGTCGTGATTACCTGAAAACAGGTGAACTGATCGAAATGGTGTTCCCCGATTATGATGTGCGTTACATTGCCGTCAACGATAATGTCGATACGGCAAAGTCCGAGAACGAACTGCTTGCATTCAAAAATATCTTCAATGACTGGTACGCCCGTGATTGCTCAAAGAAAATTCGTGCGGTGTTCAGGGCAAAGGGACAGTCGGGCAAGCACCTGTGTCCGCCCGTGTACGGCTACAAGAAGTCCGATACCGACAAGAACCTGTGGGTAATTGATGAGCCTGCCGCTGAGGTGGTACGCAAGATTTTCAAGCTCTGCATTGACGGTTACGGTCCGGTGCAGATCGCCCGTATCTTGACCGAACAGGGTATCCCGACACCTACCGCCTACGCTCTTTCTCAGGGCAGGGACAACGGACGGCATAATGCAAAGACTTATCGTTGGGGAGCGCAGACAATTGCCCATATCCTTGAACGCTACGAATACTGCGGTCACACGGTCAACTTCCGTACAAAGATGAAGTCTTACAAGGTTCACAAGATCGTGTATAATCCGCAGGACGAGTGGCAGATCTTTGAGAATACGCAAGAGCCTATCATCACGCAGCAGACCTTTGACTTGGTGCAGGAGCTTCGCAAACACAAGCGCAGACCACAGAAAATGCAAACAGTCAATCCGTTTGCAGGAATGGTGTACTGTGCCGACTGCGGAGAGAAGATGTATCTGAGCCGCCGCAAGAACGAGCGTCCAGAGCAGGAGCATATGCGTTGTTCTACATACGCAAAGGAACAGGATAAATGCACCGTCCATTATATCCGCACTTGCGTACTCAACGAAATTGTCCTCGGTGAGTTGAACAAGCTCCTTGCAATGGTCAAGGCTAATGAGGATGAGTTTATTCAGACCGCTATGAGCAATTCCGTTCAGCGTAAATCCTCGGAGCTTACAAAAGCAAAGAAAACGCTGAAACAGGCTGAAAAGCGTATCGCTGAACTGGACAAGCTGTTCACAAGGCTCTATGAGGATAATGTTCTCGGCAGGCTCTCCGATGAGCGCTTCACGATGATGTCCGCAGGATATGAGGAAGAACAGGCAAAGCTGAAAGCTACCGTTGCGGAGCTTACAACCCTGATTGACGGTGCAGAGCAGAAGTCCTCCGATGTGACTGCGTTCCTCAAAGTGGTGCATAAGTACGAGCATATCGAAAAGCTCACGCCTGAAATCATGCACGAACTGGTTGACAAGATCATCGTCCACGAACCCGACAAGTCCAGCGGTAAGCGTGTGCAGGATATTGAGATACACTTCCGCTTTGATGTGGCAGTGTCCACCATATCCGTGGAAACAGGTAAATATGGAAAAAAGGTCGCATAACCGACGGTGTTATGCGACTACACTAAGGGAGAAAAAACTTCTATATCACTACTGTGCTTTAGCACCGGGGTTATCATTACCGTAACCTTCAAGAAGGTTTACAACGCCCCATACACCAACGCCTGCACCGATCAGGCAGATAACGCTCTTGAGTACGGTACACGCAGTAGAAATGAAAGAAGAAGTATCAACAGCACCCGTTCCGGCTGCGAAAGCCTGAGTTGCACAGGCAGATGCCATAACGCCTGCGATTGTGCAGAACATGGTTGCTTTCTTTGCACCACGGGTGAGCTTAGAGAGCCACTTGTGCTTCGGTGCGGAGGTAGTGGCTGCTGTCTCCATTGCGGCCCCTTTGACCGCAGAAATATTCAGTTCGTTCATAGGTAAAAAGTCTCCCTCAAAAAAATAAAGTAAAAATTGTCCGCAGCTTCAACCGATTCTCTTTTTATTCGGTTTCTTCACTGTCTGAGTTAAAAGCCGACATATATCTCTTTTTCTTCGGTTTCCTCAGATATTGCAGTATCAGCGGTATCTGTTTCTGTTGCTGATGCCGTTGTAACTTCCTGTCCGGCGTTGGTCATATCAACACCATATCCCATAAAACTTTCTTCTCTGCGCAGTTTCAAATGCATCTCTCTTCGGTCACTCACATAGTTTTCGATGTTGAATTCCTGCGCTGGATTATCGTCTAACAGCATAGGGTACTGCTTATGACGGGTAATGTCAAACTTATCCGAGAAGAACGGACGCACTCCTCGCACCTGTAAGATACATTTACCGCCGTCCATGACCGCCAATTCGTCTTGACTTTTCAGCTCTTTTCCGAGCTTCTGATAGTTCATTCCGTAACTTTCCGACTGTCCACGGTTGGTAGAGGTGTTGAAACTGTCGATAGTTTCCTTGCCGAGACTTTCGGAGATCTCTTTCAGCGTGGACTTCTCCTTACCGCCCAAAAACAGCATCGTATCACAGTTGCCTTCAATCGTATCTGCATTATCTTTATAAATAGCCTTTAGCTGGCTCTTAGCTTGC
>SFFP01000203.1 GCA_004556875.1 Ruminococcus flavefaciens | reverse complement strand
ACTGTACTTCATAGTCGTTTTCCCTTTCCGGTTTTATTATTTTTATTCTACCAGATTTTTGGGTGTTTGTCGACTGCTCTTTCAGTATAACACTTCATAGCGAGGTGGCTCAGTTTTTTATTGACAAAGGCATTGATAGCCGCCATTTCTTCGGGGCTGACACGAACTTTCAGGTACAATGTACGCTTCTTTTCATCTTTCATTTTCTTTTGTTCTCCTTTTATATTTTTCTTAATTCGGGGTCGTAGGGGCAGCGCCCTCTGCCAAGCCTTGTACCATGTGTGAAGTCGCAATTTGCGCCCACATAGTACCGTGCTTGCTGGTAGAGTTTCGCCCCTGTGGGGCGAATGTCATTTCCGAGCCTTTCGGCTCGGTCTTTTTTCTCAATTCCGAGAATTGGAGCTGTGCGACTTTCTCTATATCGTCGCTCCCCATTATCAATATAGCGCACTTTCTCGATCACGTCAATAACAAATTTCATTTTTCTTATAATCGCTCAAAATTGTTTCGTCAAAATGACCGGATAGCATAAACAGCGAAATAGCGTACTTTCAGTTTTTTGAATCTCAAAATTCCCCGGACATTTGTTGACAAAGTATGAACAAAAGTTTGTGCGCAATGCGGCTTGTATTTGAAATGTAGAGCGCGCTATAATTGAATCATGGCAGGTGAGCTTCGGTCACTCGGCTCGGTCTGCTAATAACACAAAATAAAGGTTGTGATTTTTCTATGGGCATCTATACAGAAAAGAGAGATCAGCTCATTGAGAAGATCAAAGTTTTGGAAAAGCGTATCGCCAGCGATACGGCTAAGAAGAAAACGCTGGAGGACAAGCTGAAAGAAGTTTCCCGTCTGGCTATGGCGGAGGAGTACAACTGCAAGCCCCGTGAGCTTGATGAGATCATCACCTCGGAGCATCTGCTTCTGGAGAAAATGAGAGCCAGCGGTCTGTCCGATGACGAGCTGCTGAAACTGGTCGGAGGTGGAAATGCTGAGAATGAGAAAAGCAATACCACCGATCTCGTCGCTGACTTCGGACAGCAAATGAGCTTTACGGATAAAGCGAATCCCTATGAGGATTAAAACTATCCGATAATAAAAATAGCTATGCAATGGGACGGCACTTGCCGTTCCGCACAGCTATCATAAGACAACAATCATGAGGGTAAGAGAGATAAAGCGATGCCCTCACTCTAAATGCATAGAGACAGACAAGCAAAGGAGAAAGATCGCTATGAATACAAACACTACTTTTAATGTAACGTCCGAGTATAAGATCGGGCATACCCTTTACACGGTGACTACCGTGTTCAACCCTGCTTCAAAGGAGTGCCTTTCAGATATTCTGAAAAGGCTGATCATCCGGGAGAGCGAAAAACTCCTCGGTGAATCCGGACAAGAACTCTAGGAGCAGGCTGTGTAACTTTGGAATAATGGCGCATTGTATTTATTTTCGGTGCGCGCTATAATGATAACATAGCTTGCTGTATCTGTCGGAAAGGAAGGTTAATATGACAGACAAGATCACAGCATTATATTGTCGTCTTTCACAGGACGATATGTTACAGGGTGAGAGCAACAGCATCACCAATCAGAAGGCTATCCTCAAGAAGTACGCAGAGGATAATGGTTTCAGAAACCCCGTGTTTTATGTGGACGATGGTGTTAGCGGTACGACGTTTGAGCGTGATGGCTTCAAGGCTATGATGGCAGATGTAGAAGCCGGAAAGGTCAGCACGGTTATTACCAAAGACCTTTCTAGACTCGGACGTGACTACCTGAAAACCGGAGAATACATCGAGAGCATTTTCCCTGATTACGATGTTCGCTATATCGCTATTAACGATAATGTGGATACCTTCAAGTCGGAAAATGATCTGCTTGCATTCAAGAACATTTTTAATGACTGGTATGCTCGTGATACAAGCAAGAAGATAAAAGCTGTTTTCAAGGCTAAGGGACAGTCGGGCAAACATCTTTCCAATCCGATCTACGGCTACAAGCATTCGGAAACGGACAAGAACCTTTGGGTGATCGACGATGAAGCTGCCGAAGTTGTTCGCAAGATTTTTCATCTTTGCATTGACGGTTACGGTCCGTCCAAGATCGCCCGAATTCTAACGCAGGAGGGTATCCCTACTCCGACCGCTTACGCTCTGTCGCAGGGCAGGGATAATGGTCATAAGAATGCCAAGCTGAACCGCTGGGGCAGCGAAACGATTGCCCATATCCTTGAAAAGGCTGAATACTGCGGACACACGGTCAATTTTCGTACTCATGTGAAGTCTTACAAAAACAAGAAACGTGTGGATAACCCAAAAGAGGATTGGCTGATATTCGAGAACACCCATGATCCTATCATCACGCAGCAGGAGTTTGATCTGGTGCAGGAGCTTCGCAAGAACAAACGCCGTCCGACCAAGCATGAGGAAGTCAATCCGTTTTCAGGCATCTGCTACTGTGCTGACTGTGGACGGAAAATGTATCTGTGCAGAGCTAAGTCGCTCACAGCAGACCAGGAGCATCTGAAATGTGGGACTTACGCTAATGACAAAGACGAGTGTACAGCGCATTTTATCAGGACGATCGTTCTGAAAGAGATCATACTCGGTGAGTTGAACAAGATGATTTCCTTTGTCAAGGAGAACGAGGACGAGTTTGTGCAGGCAGCTATGGATAATTCCGTTCAGAAGCAGTCCTCGGAGCTTGCCAAGTCCAGGAAGAAGATGAAAGAATCGGAGAAGCGCATCGCAGAACTGGACAGACTGTTCACGAGGCTTTATGAGGATAACGTATCGGGCAAGATTTCCGATGAGCGATTTTCCATAATGTCGGCAGGATATGAGGACGAGCAGAAGAAACTGAGAGCAACCGTAGCAGAGCTGACCGCTTACCTTGATACTGCCGAACAGAAGTCAGCCGATGTGACTGCTTTTATCAGGGCAGTACAGAAATATGAGCATATCACGGAGCTGACACCTGAGATTATGCATGAACTGATTGAGAAGATCGTCGTTCACGCTCCTGACAAGAGTAGTGGGCATCGCACTCAGGAGATCGAGATCCACTATCGTTTCAACGTTGCGATAACGACTGCTGTCGCTGACAGTATGAAGTACGACAAAAAGAGAAAGGCTGCGTAACCGCTTAGGTTACGCAACCTTATCTTCAAATCATATAAACTTCTTTATGAGTACCCGTCTTTAATGCAGGGACTATTTTTACTTTGGAGTACTAATAAGAAGCTTTCTGAGTGCGACAATATCGTAAATATCAATTACCTTGTCTTCACACACATCAGCCGCTTCGCTGTTTTTAAGCTCCGATTTACCGAGTATAAACTGCTGAAGTGTTACAAGGTCTGCTACGTCGGTTTTGCCATCATTGTTGATATCACCTTTTGATACAACAGTTTGCTCAGACTTTTTCACATATTTTTCTTTGAGTTCAAGAAGAGCCTTATGTAGTGTTTCATCCTTCATCTTGTAGGTCTTTCTGTCATAGTGGAGATCGGTCACGTCCCACATAACAGGACACATTCCGCCGCGTGAAAGCGCCGCCTCGCAGACAGACTTCATATAAAGTCTTACTGACTCAGGATCTTTATTATCTTTTGTAGATCCGTATTCACCTATTATTACAGGTATTCCTTTATCAACAAAGCTTTTCTTCATCATGTCCATTTGCTGTGCAAGCTCATTAAGCTCTGCCTGATTTCCCCATGTGTACGCCGACTTTCCCCAATCAGCGTCCTCTGTAAGTATCGTAAATGTTGACGGAGTATAGTAATGCACAGATACTGCACATCTACCTGCGGGATCATCAGGCATTTTGAAGAGACTGTCACAAGTAAGGTCAATTGATGTATTATAGCCTGAAATCAGTAGATGTCTCTTGTCATTATTGCCGCCTGACTTTCTGAC
>SFFP01000202.1 GCA_004556875.1 Ruminococcus flavefaciens | reverse complement strand
TACCATTTCGGGTGTGAATACAACGTCCTTATTGCGGCATTTGAAGAAATACTGTCCGCAGAGATCAGTGTGCTTGTGGAAGATGACCTGATCCATATTGAATTTGTAAAGATCAGTGTCAAGCAGCGAAATTACGATAGGTTCAAGTTTCATGGCGCTTCTCCTTTCACGGTCATATAATATCTATCTGACAGCTTCTCATTGTTTCAATTGCGGCATTGTGCTTTTCGGGAGTTACTCCTGCACAGCACTTTTCATCAACAGTGATAGGCACTTCGGGGAAATTTGCTTTGAGAAGCAGTGCATTGCTGACAACACATATATCTGTGCAAAGTCCGATAAGCTCAATGCAGAAATCCTCTGTTCCTGCGGCTTTCTTTATAAGCTCGGGAAGCTTTACAGAACCGAATGTGTATTTCTCAACGGCAGTATACTTCTGTCCCTTTAATGCGTTGGCTATCTTCTTGTCAGGAAGCCAGCCATCTGTACCCTTTATGCAGTGAGGAACAGGCAGCTTCTTTCCCTCTGCCGTATCCATATAGTCGTCAAAGTGAGTATCGAATGTTGCGAATATCTCGCCGTCGAACTCTTCTATTTTTTTCACAGCAGCAGGAACTATTGCTACAGCCTCAGCTGTTCCAAGTGCACCGTCAATAAAGTCCTTCTGCATATCAACAACGATAAGAAACTTTTTCATAACCCATATCCTCCTATGGCAAAAATGTTTATTTACGTCACTATTATACTCCGACACTTACAAATGAGTCAAGTATAATTTGTTAAGCTTTTTCAAATTTTACGCTTTGCGTCTGTAAAGCTTTGCAGGGCGATGTCCCTCACCTCTCACATATTCGTCTGTTTCCTCAACGTAATTGCTGACCATTCTGCGGAAATTAGCCGGCAGGAATGACACGTTCATAATAGTTTCCTGCACTTTCTGGAATGATGTAAGCGTAAATTTTTCGGGCAGAAAATCAAATATAGTATCGTAATTCTTTGCCGCATTTCTGAGCGCTGTAAGCGACTCTGCAATAATAGCCGCATGGTCAAAGGCAAGGTCGCCGCTGTCGATTACAGCAAATCTTGTGCGTCCGAAACTTGTTTTTTCCTCAGCGAGAACGGCTTTCAGCTCAATATCTTCATATGAAAGTGTGAGAAGATAATTGCCGCTGTCATCACGTTCAAAGCTGACGCTGAACCACTGTGCATCGGAAGCATCGTCCATTCCCACCTGCTTGACAGCTTCCTCACTTATTACCGAAACATAAGCATTTGAGATTATCCAGCCGCGCGGATCTCTGTCAGGTTCACTGAAAACTCCAACAGGCATAAGTGCAGTCGGCATAACGTTTGTCTCCTCCTGAGTTTCTCTCAGCGCACATTCCTCTATAGTCTCGCCTTTCTGCAAAAAGCCGCCAGGAAGTGCCCACATCCCCTTGAAAGGATGTCCGCCTCTTTTTATCAGCAGAAGCAAAAGCTTGTTCTCGGGATTTTTCCTGTAGCTCTCCTTATCCTCCGAGCTTACCATGAACGCCGCAACATCGGCTGTAACCGACGGACGTTCATAGTCCTTGATATTATAGCTCTTCAGAAACTCCTTTTCACTGTCCATAGCTCAGCGCCTCCTTTGTTATTTCTATTATGATAATATCACAAAAATAATAAGATGTCAAGTGCTTTTTGAAATTTTCTCAAAAAAGTTTTTAAACGTGTTATTGAATAATCATTCGGAATATGATACAATAATCGTATCATTTATATTAAAGGGGGAAATTTTATGAATCAGCATACAAGATTTAATCTTCCCATATGTCTCGCAGTGGAAGAGGACGCTTTTTACCATTCGGACGATATAGTTAAACGCTATATCCCCGATATCATCGGTCAGAAAACTATCATCATCTCAGAGGAATTTCTCATCGGCATATACAAGGACAAAATCATGGATATCAGCCGCGACTTCGGCGATGCAGAGGTCATCGCCATGAAAGCTGCAAGCTTTGACGAAGCTGTTTCCATTGCAAAAAGAGTCTGTGTTGAGGACGTAAAGGTCATCATCGGCATCGGCGGCGGAAGAGTTCTCGATACCGCAAAATACGCCGCTCACATCAGCAAGGCAGTTTACATCTGTATGCCTACATCGCTGAGCAATGACTCGCTTGCCTCGCCTTTCTCGGTGCTTGAGACCTACGGCAAAGCACGAAAGACCTTTGCCTGTAAGATACCTACAGCGATCATTGTCGATACAAATATGATAATCAACGCTCCCGAGGGACAGACCTTATCGGGTATCGGTGATACCATTGCAAAGCACACTGCACTTTTTGACTGGAAGCTGTCTGCTTCAAAGACTAATTCCCGTGTGGACGACTTTGCTTACGCACTGAGCCGCATGAGCTATGATTCGGTCTATCACTGCGACGAAAAGGATATGAAGAGCCGCGTGTTCATACGTATCCTTTCAAGAGCACTGGTCATGGGCGGTCTTGCTATGGAGATAGCAGGCTCTTCCCGTCCTTGCAGCGGCAGTGAACACCTCTTTGCTCACGCTATCGAGGAATATTACCCCGATGTAAAGATATCACACGGACTTGCAGTTGCTCTCGGAAGTATCCCTGCCTGCATTTTTCAGGGTCAGAGCCCCCAGGGACTCCTTGACTTTTTCAGAACATACAAGCTTGACATTGACCCTCGCTCATACGGTATTACCGAGGATATGTTCGCAGATATTTGGGACAAGGCACGTACTGTCAGAACAGGCAGGATAACCATACTTGATGATATCACCCCGGACAGGGTACAGCTCAACGAAATTTACAGCAGAATGGTGGAAGGAAAATGAAAAAAGGAATAATTTTTGATATGGACGGAACTCTCTGGGACTCATCGGAAAATGTAGCCGCTTCCTGGACTGAGGCAATTCGCAGCACTGAATACGATCTGCCCGATATTACACAGGAAGACGTTATGAGCGTAATGGGACTTACTATGGATAAGATAGCAGATATGCTTTTCGGTACACTTTCTAAAGAAGAGAGAATGCTGCTCCTTGACAAATGCTGTGAGAACGAAAACAAATATCTCCTCAGACACGGCGGAGTCCTCTATCCTGACCTTGAAGATACATTCAAAAGGCTGAAAAAAATCTATCATCTCTACATCGTAAGCAACTGTCAGAGCGGATATATCGAGACTTTTCTTGAGCACTACGGCTTCGGGAAATACTTCGATGATATCGAGTGCTACGGCAACAACCTCAAAAACAAAGGCGACAATATCGCTCTTATCGCAGAGAGAAATGCCCTCGATAAAGCTTGGTACGTCGGAGATATACAGGGCGACTACGACGCTACGATGCAGGCAGGTCTGGACTTTATACACTCAGCTTACGGCTTCGGAACTATCAATGCAGAAGTCCCCGAGCTTGAAAAATTCAGTGACCTGCCAGAGCTTATGAAAAAGCTCGACCCGAATGAAAAAGCATAAACCTTCCCTCATCTCATATAACGACGGCAGGCTGTCAGGCTGTTTTGTATTGTTCGGGTTTGATGCCATAGCTTTCATTTACGGAATATATCTCTGCATAAAAAGAGACCAGCCGTTAAGCTCGCTCCTTGAAGTATTTACCTTCATGCACGGTTCGCCTTTTATCTGGGCATTCACGCTGATCGGTCTTTATGAGCTTATAATGTGGATAATCTATAAGATACGCTGTCACATCATAGTAAAAAACGGCGCAAAACACTGCGGCGCTGAGCTTACGGACTTTGACTATATATCCAAGACTTTTTCGCACTCAAACTACTACTCATACAAGGTAAAGCTCCCCGACGGACGTGTAATAAATACAGAGAGATATATGCTGAACAATTACTACAGCCTTGTGCAGAAAAAATGCACCGTTTATGAGTATAAAGGAAGGTTCTTCT
>SFFP01000201.1 GCA_004556875.1 Ruminococcus flavefaciens | reverse complement strand
GAAAGTCAAAACCGCTTCCAACAACGCTGTAAATATGAGAACCTTCAAATGTGCCCTCGGCTGAAAGCTTGTAATCCTTGCCGCAGAAGTGAAGTGTACCGTCCTCAGAAATGGTCATAGGATCGTTTGTGAGAGTTTCTTCGATTTTTTTAGGGTCGAGCTCATCGGGGTAATTGCCCCATGCAGCATGACCGTTTTTTGTATATTCGCCTGCATATTCCTTGATGTCAGGTGCAGATGTGTCTGTCTTTACGTCAGATTTGTCTGACTTTTTGCTGTCCTTCTTTGAGTCAGCGGAAACAGTCGTCTCTTTAGAAGAGTCGTCTTTTGTAGAGATCTCTGCCTTGACAGATCCGCAGCCTGCCATTGTTAATGCCATCATAAATGCTGATAATCCCAATAATACTTTTTTCATTTTTTACTCCTTTAAGTGAAAAGATTGTTTTTCTTGTGTATGGATATAATAATATCTTTTTCAGCGTTTGTCAAGAATATAAAGTTAAAATATTATCTCAACTGCACCGAATTATATTCTTTGCAATATTTTGCTATATTTTCACTTTAAGGAGCAGGTTTTCAGTGCAATTATATCCTGTAATGGGACTGAAAACACTCATAGCAGTACCTTTTTATGATACAAAATAGATATTAAGGGATTTCACCGCAGCTATCCCTGCGGTATTCAGTCAGAGAAAAAAGAATAAAGGTATTCTGAAAAACTATATATGAGTTCAAACGAGCCTGCTGTGTGGTCAAATAACCTTTAAAATTTCCTGTGTCATTTCTGTGCAGGTAAGAGGAGCAGCTGTACTGCTTCCTATGATATCGGCGGTGCGGCAGCCCATGTCAAGTACCTTATCCACGGCGGCTTCGATAGCGTCAGCTTCTTCCATAAGACCTGCGGAATAGCGGAGCATCATAGCTCCCGAAAGGATAGTGGCAATTGGATTAGCCTTGTTCTGACCTGCTATATCAGGGGCAGAACCGTGTATAGGCTCATACATACCGCGCTTTGAAGCACCAAGCGAAGCAGATGCCAGCATACCTATTGAGCCTGTTATCTGCGAAGCTTCATCTGAGAGGATATCTCCGAACATATTTGATGTAACGATAACATCAAATTGTTTCGGGTCGCGTACAAGCTGCATCGCCGCATTGTCTACGAACATATCCGTGTAAGTGACCTCAGGGTATTTTTCTGCGAGCCTGTGCATGGTCTTTCGCCAGAGCCTTGATGATTCGAGTACATTTGCCTTGTCGATGCTGCAAATGCGCTTGCTGCGCTTCATAGCGGCTTCGAAAGCGACTCTTCCGATACGCTCTATCTCGGTAACGCTGTAGGCTTCGGTATCAAAGGCTTCCTGACCGTATTTGCCCTCACGGTAGCCGCGGTCACCGAAATATATGCCGCCTGTAAGCTCGCGGACTATCATTATATCAAATCCGCTTCCGACTATCTCGTCCTTCAGCGGAGAAGCTCCGCGGAGAGCAGGATAAAGCTTTGCAGGGCGGAGATTTGTGAAAAGTCCAAGTGCAGAGCGAATGCCGAGGAGAGCCTTTTCGGGACGGTTGTCACCGGGCTGGTCGTCCCATTTCGGTCCGCCTACTGCGCCGAGAAGAACACTGTCGGACTCAAGACAGCCTTCGACGGTTTCCTGCGGCAGAGGTATGCCTGTTTCGTCAATGGCACAGCCTCCTATAAGATATGGTGTGAATATAAAATCATGTCCGTACTTTTCTGCTATTTTTTTTAGGACGAGAACGGCGCTGTCAACTATCTCAGGACCTATGCCGTCGCCCTTTAATAATGCTATCTTGAATTCCATATTATACACCTTTCATTTAATTCATAATTCATAATGCATAATTGGTTGTAGTGCCTGCGGAGATGTGCAAGAAACGCTCATCACGCTAAGATACTGCCTGTATGTAATTTTTCCCTCGCGGTCATATTAATACTTTGCACTGTTATCACAGCGCGGAGAAAGGGTGCAGCGTCACGCTGCTTAAATTACGCCGTTAGCGATAGACTGCATAAGTCCGCCGTTTTCGATTATTTTCTGTACAAACTCAGGAAAAGGTGCTGTTTTGTACTCCTTACCTGTTGTAAGATCGCGGATAATGCCGTTATCAAGGTCTGCCTCCACCTTATCGCCCTCTGAGATCTCCTCAGCAGCCGCAGGACATTCAACTATAGCAAGTCCGATATTGATAGCGTTGCGGTAGAATATACGCGCAAAGCTCTTTGCGATAACAAGTGAGACTCCGCTTGCCTTTATAGCTATAGGAGCGTGTTCTCTTGACGAGCCGCAGCCGAAATTCTGACCTGCGGTAATGATATCGCCTTTCTTAACACGGCTTACAAAGGTCTTATCAAGATCCTCCATGCAGTGGCTTGCAAGCTCGGCATGATCGCTTGTGTTGAGGTAACGTGCAGGGATAATAACGTCGGTATCTACGTTGTCGCCGTATTTTATAACATTTCCTGTGTACTTCATTTGCTCATTACCTCCCACGGACTTGTTATTTTACCTGTAATTGCGCTTGCGGCGGCAGTTGCAGGACTTGCAAGGTATACCTCTGAGTCAGGGTGACCCATTCTGCCTACAAAGTTGCGGTTAGTAGTGGTAATGGCTCTTTCGCCTGCGGCAAGAATACCCATATATCCGCCTAAACACGGACCGCAGGTAGGTGTTGAGACTACAGCACCGCATTCAATGAAGGTGCGGAGAAGTCCCATTTCCATTGCGTCAAGGTATATCTGCTGAGTTGCAGGGATAATGATAACGCGGACATTTTTTGCAGCTTTATGTCCTTTCATTATCTCAGCGGCAGCAATAAGGTCTTCAAGCCTGCCGTTTGTACATGAACCGATAACCACCTGATCTATCTTAACTTCACCTATCTCGCCGAAAGTTTTGGCATTTTCGGGCAGATGAGGGAAAGCAACGGTAGGTTCGATCTCTGAAAGGTCGATGTTTATTACTTCATCATACTCAGCATCGGGGTCAGCCTTGTAAATAACAGGCTCTGCACCGCCGTGTTCACGGATATAATCGAGAGTAATATCGTCCACCTCGAATATTCCGTTTTTAGCGCCTGCTTCGATAGCCATATTAGCTATGCAGAGGCGGTCAGCCATTGAAAGTGAGGAAAGTCCGCCCCCTGTGAATTCCATAGAGCGGTAAAGCGCACCGTCTACGCCTATTTTTCCAATGATATGCAGGATAACGTCTTTGCCCGAAACATATCTGCGGAGACTTCCTGTCAGGTTGAATTTTATAGCCGAGGGGACTTTGAACCACGCCTTTCCCACAGCCATTCCGCAAGCTATATCCGTAGAGCCTACACCTGTTGAGAATGCTCCGAGAGCGCCGTATGTACAGGTGTGAGAGTCTGCACCGATGACCAAATTTCCTGCGGTAACAAGACCTTTTTCGGGGAGCAGGGCGTGTTCTATGCCCATTTCTCCCACATCATAAAAATGTGTGACTTCCTTTTCACCGCAGAAATCACGGCACATTTTACACTGTTCCGCCGCTTTTATGTCCTTGTTAGGTGCGAAGTGGTCCATGACCATTGTGATCTTGTTTTTGTCGAACACGCTGTCTCTGCCAAGCTTTGCGAACTCCTTTATAGCTACGGGAGAGGTGATATCGTTTCCGAGAACGAGATCAAGGTCTGCGAGGATAAGCTCTCCTGCGCTGACAGACTCTTTGCCCGAATGAGCCGCAAGTATTTTCTGCGTCATTGTCATTGCCATTTTTATCATTCCTTTGCAGGTAATTTTTATCAGATCATGTCTCTTCCACGGGAGTATAGAAAAACGGGTCGCCTGCTTTTTTCATCAGCAGTATGCCGAGTATGAGGAAAGGCAGTCCGTACAGTAAGCTTCGCTTTTCTTTTTCGCGGTTTACGACTACTACACCGAGTTCGGTCACATTTTC
>SFFP01000200.1 GCA_004556875.1 Ruminococcus flavefaciens | reverse complement strand
CGCTATCAATGAGACTCTTGACAATTCAAAGCACTACGTTTATGACCGTCACTCACGCCGTCAGAAGCGTGAGAAGTCCGAGATAGGAATGCACTCTATCCGCGGCGGCACTATCGTAGGTGAGCACGATGTAATATTTGCAGGAAATGACGAAGTTATCACGCTTTCACATTCTGCTGCTTCAAAGACAGTATTTGCAGCAGGTGCTGTAAATGCGGCTGTATTCCTCAAGGGACAGCCGGCAGGACTTTATGATATGTCACAGCTTGTATAAGACAGAAATTCCCCTGATATAGCATCTATGTCAGGGGATAGTTATTTTTTGACGTATATACAGCGAAAGGAGAAATTATGCTGACACATACAGGAACACAGAATATTGAAACAGAAAGACTCATACTCAGACGATTTGAATATTCAGACTGCGATGCGGTATTTAAAAATTGGGCAAGCGACGAGGAATTACAGTCGCTGTACTCTGAACCTGTTTACTCAACTATGGAGGAGACAAAGGGACTTCTTGACAAGTATATCGGGAATTATTCCCGTGAGGACTATTACCGCTGGGCAGTCATAGACAAGGTGACAGGGGAGTGTATCGGACAGATAGCATATTTTCTTGTGGACAGCAAGAACCATTTCGCTGAGATTGAGTATTGCATAGGTGCGGATTTCCAGTGCAAAGGCTATGCCACTGAGGCTGCAAAGGCTGTCATAGCATATGGATTTGACAAGATAAATCTGCATAAAGTCCAGATATGCACAAAGACTATAAATGTTCCGTCAAGGAGAGTTATCGAGAAGTGCGGATTTACTTTTGAGGGTACGCTCAGGGACTATTTTTATTTTAACGGTCAGTACATCGGAAGGCACTATTTCTCGATATTAAGAGATGAATACGAAAGCAGGAGAAAAAATGGCTGATAAAGAAACACTTGAAAAAGTACGCGAAATATTCAGAAACGACAGATTTGCTACAGAAACAGGTGCAGTAATAGACGAAATAGGCGACCACTACTCAAAGTGCAGTCTTGTGATAAACGAGCACCATAAAAACGCAATGGGCGGCGTTATGGGCGGAGTATACTTCACCCTTGCAGATTTCGCCTTTGCGGTAGCTTCAAACTGGGAGAAACCCGGAGTTGTTGGACTCAACTGCGACGCTTCGTTCATCGGAGTGCCGAAGACAGAGCGTATCATCGCAGAAGCAAAGCTCATAAAGGACGGCAGGAGCATCTGCTGTTACAACGTGGATATACGGGACGAGCTTGGAAATCCCATTGCCGCCGTGCAGTGCGTAGGCTTCAGAAAGGCATAAGATAAGGGGAGAGTATCAAAGGTACTCTCCCCATTTTTTCTGAGCGGCGTTCATTAGTTCTTCTATCTCACCGCGGTTATCATTTATGAGCTGTTTCATTTTTTCGTCATTGCTGTGTACTTTATATCCGCTTGCGTCAAATTCGAGTTTTTCGGTTATACCTATAGAATACGCTCCTGAGTCATCTTTTATTTCGACAACATATTTCGTATCTCCTGTTATCCTCGGTATTATCATGAGTCGAGAAACATTAATGTCTGTATAGTTCTGTGATTTCCACAAATATAGTTTTCCGCGGAAAAATTCAAGATAATTCGGCATTTCTACGTTGTAATAGTATTTGCCGTTTAGTTCCTGATAAAGCTTTCCTTCGTCCTGAGTATATTCTATCATTCCAAATGCGTAATCCTTGAACGGGAAAAATTTCAGTTTGAACCATGCGGCATTGATACCTGCGATAAGTGCAAATATAAATATCAAAGCTCGTCTGACAAGCTTTCCTCTTTTCAGCTTTTTGCCGACTTTTTTGAAGGTCTCGGCTTCTGACGGAGCATCATTTTTTTGAGGTTCGGGTAGGACTTCCTGCTCGCACAGCAGGCGGCAGTCCTCACAACTTCTGAGATGCTCTTCAACAAGGTCTTTGGTCTCATCACTGCAAATATTTTCCTTATATAAAGGAAGCAGGTCGATAATGACATTGCACGGAATATCGTTATTTTTCATAGCAGTTCCTCCTCTTTGAGAAGCTGTATAAGCTTCTGTTTTGCGCGGTAAAAGGTGACACCTGCCCAGTTTTCGCTTTTGCCGAATACATTGCCTATGTCGGAGAATTTAAGCTCAGCGAAAACTCTCAGGGTGAATACCTCGCGGTAGGGTTCGTCAAGTTTATGGAGAAGATGATGGATACGCAGGGAAGTTTCCTTGTTTACGAAGCCCTCTTCGATATTGCTTCCGTCAGGCGGCTCATTGAGAATTTCGAGGGAGCTGTTTTTTGTCTCATGTTTTTTGAGATAGTCATAGTAGAGATTTTTAGCGATAGTACACAGCCATGTCCTGACAGAGCAGTTACCCTTGAAGCTTTCGGCACTGGTCATAGCCTTCAGCATGGTATCCTGGAGTATGTCTTTGGCAAGCTGCTCATTGCCGCACATTCTCAGGATAAAGGTATACAGGTCAGAGCTGTATTTTTCGTATATTTCGCGGAACTCCCGTTTCATCTTCTCACCTCCTCATACAGTTAGACGAATGACACTGCAAAACATTACAAGATTTTCAGAAAAAATAAAACAGTCCCTTTTATCGGATATACCGATGAAAGGGACTTGCTTCTTATTAGATTATTCAAGCCTTGCTTTTTTCTTTTTCTTCTTGATGTCGTACATTTTATCGTCAGCCTGATTTATGATGCTGTAGAGTGTTTCATTCTCCTGAGCAATGGTGATAACGCTTCCGATACTTGCAGAAATGGTGTAGGGCTTTTTCACTATGCTGTTGATATTGTCGAGAGCAGTGGTAAACCTGCGTTCAAGAGCGAGAGCATCGCTTTCCTGAGCATTTGTGCTGAAAATAACGAACTCGTCACCGCCGAAACGTGCGCAGATGCTTCTTGCACCGCAGCATTCACGGATAACAGCTGCAAGGCGCTGTATAGCGAAATCGCCCTCATTGTGACCGTAGTTGTCGTTGATATATTTCAGACCGTCCATATCAATGAAGCTTATCATTATCTTCCTATGGTGAGCAACGCACTCCTTGAACATATCGTCCGCGATATTTATGAAGCCGTTTCTGTTGTAGATATTACAGAGCGGATCGATTACATACAGGCGGTTTAGCTCGTCCATAGCCTTGTTGAGGTGGAAGAGCTTGCGGATATTTTCAATAGAGTTGCTCAGATTCATGGTAAGGCTGTGACAAAGGAGACTTGAAGTAGGAAAGTCACCATTTGTTATGATATAGTATCCGAGACATCTTTCGCTGAAATGCAGCGGCAGGAAGTAATTTATCTCAAATTTGTCAGAAAATCCCTCAGGGAACATATCTCTGCTCTCAAAGAAATCAACGCTTCTGCACTCACCTTTATCCCAGATAAGAGGAGCGGTCATATAGTTTGCGTAATTATTTTCGTCAGAAAGAGCGGAAGAAGTTCCGTAAGCGTCCTGCCAGTCCTCAGTGAGGCAAAGGCAGAATTTGTCCAGATTAAAGTCGCTGATACACTTTCCCACAACATCAAAAGTAGCGGAAGGAGTTTCAGCACCTGCAAGCTCAGCAGAAAGTCTGTTCAGCGCATGGATATTGCTGTTTGTAAGCTCCATGCGGTTATATGTACGCTTTTTGTAGGTCTTGAGATCATCGGCAGTTTCATCGGTACAGCCGCAGCTTTCCGAGAAAACAGGCGTAGCATCAAGGACGGTGCTTCGCGGCTGTTCGATACCGTTAAGAAGATTAACGAGGATATCACAAGCCTTGTAGCCTGCCTTTATAAGCGGACGATTGACCGTAGTCAGCGCAGGAAAAGCGTTTCTTGCGTTGAACGTATTATCAAATCCTGTTACCATAACGTCATCGGGTACTTTATATCCTGCCTTTTCAAGCGAAGATACGACAGTAAGAGCCATACTGTCATTTGCAC
>SFFP01000199.1 GCA_004556875.1 Ruminococcus flavefaciens | reverse complement strand
AGAGTTTCTCTGCCCTTCTGTGTCATTTCGCCATTGTTATTGCTGTTGTTATTGCTCATTGTCATTATCTCCTTAAAGAAATTGATTATTGATGCCGTGATAGTATTATAGCCTGCCGAAAACATTTTATAAATGGGAATTTTATGTACAATGTGACGAAATTGAGCGAAAAGCTGTTTGCGGTGTGGTTTTATGCTTGCATTTACATAAGAAATAATAGTATAATAAGAATATGCTGCTTGTCAGCGTTTTATAGGGGGAATTCAGCTTGAATGTGAGAGAAAAAGGCTGTTTTTGCGTCTAATAATGAAAATACTGTTTTAAGGAGCTATCTGAAAATGCTTTGGTCAATAATAATACCGCCAATTATATTCTTTATTTCGTTTTCAATAATGAACATATGCGATAAGAAATTCGGTGACAAAAAGAAAAAAGATGCGTCAAAACGCACAGTAAAAGAGCTTGCTTTTGCTCTCGGAAGTCTTATATGTGTAATGGTGCTGCTCAGTGCCATAACAGCGTCAAATATGATAGACGGCAAGAGCGGAATTTCCGTTTTAGGTGCAGCGCTGACAAGTGCGGCTGTATTCGGAGCAGTTCTTGTAAGGAGATATGATGCTCCGCGTGTAAAAGCCTTTCTTAAAAAGAGCGCCATATTCACTGCTGCACTGCTTTTGGCAGAGGTATTCATATTCAACGGAAAGAGCTTTGCTTCGCTGAATGTGAATGAAGCTATACCTGCTTCGGATATGTCTCTCGGCACAAGCGCACAGGCTATCGAAGATAAGATAATCGTTTCGTCAGATACGGATATCGTTATAAACGATCCTGTAGAGGACGCAAACGTGCTGAAGGTCAGCCTTGATGCTGACGGCGGCTATTCTGCGCCGTTTGATGTAAAGCTTGGCATGGTAGACGATAACCTGTCAACTACAAATGTCATCGTTCAGCATAAGCGCACCTGCGGCAAGGATACTGAGCTTACACTTTCATTTTCGCCATACGGAAAGGCAAGGACTCTTACAATTTCGTTCACAGGCATTACAAAGCCTGTAACTATCCATGAGATACGTGCACTCAATGCGGTTCCATATGATTTCTCTGACCTGAGATTTTGTATCCTTTTCATTATAGTTATCGGCTGTTTTGCAATAAAGGATTTCGGATTTTACGCTGTTGATTATGACAGAAAGAAGCGTTCACATATCATCGCGGCTGCGGCAGTTATCGCACTTTGCACTGTTTCGGGATTATGCCTTCGTGCACCCGATCAGCAGGGCAGGGAGTACACAGGCAAGGAGCAGTTTACCGATGACCCCTTTGCCATGACTCTTGATGCCTTTGAAAAGGGACAGGTTCATCTTGACCTTGACGCTGACCCTAAGCTTGAAGAGCTTGAAAACGTCTACGATCAGGGACTCCGCAACAATTCGCAGGCTTTCTCTTACTGGGATCTTGCCTACTATAAAGGCAAATACTACAGCTATTTCGGTGCAGCACCTGTGCTGACATTCTATTATCCTTATTATAAGATAACAGGAAAAGTTCCAACACTTGCAATGGCTAACAACTTCTATACTGTCCTCGGAATATTCTTCATGTGCCTTGCAATTCTTTCAACAGTAAAGCTTCTCAAATTAAAGCCAAAGCTCCTGCTTCTGCTTCTCATGTTCCCTACAGCGACAGCGACTATGGGCTTCTGGACGCTTGGCAATGAGATAGACCGCTATACTCTGCCAACAGTTTCGGGACTCTGCTTCCTTATGATATGCCTTTTCACAGGCATGACAGCCGTAACTGCTGCAAATAAGAAGCTGAAGCCTGTACTGCTCCTCATAAGCGGTGCTGCTCTTGCACTTTCCGTAGGCTCTCGTCCTACAGTTGCACTCTGCGGCGCAGTCCTCGTGCCTTTCTTCATCGGCATACTCCTTGACAAGAAGGAAAAGCTTGTATACCGTCTGGGACTTGCGGCAAGCTTTGTAGCTCTACTCATTGCAGGTGCGGCACTTATAATGAAGTACAATGCGGCAAGATTTGGTTCTCCGCTGGAATTCGGAGCTGTATATCAGCTCACAGTAAGCGATATCCACGCAAATACTCTCAGGCTGTCAAATCTGCCTTCGGCTATATACCACTATTTCCTGCAGGCTCCAAAGTCAAAGACCTCATTCCCGTTCTTTGAGACAGGCTTCAACGGACTTGAAAACTACGGCTCATATGTGTATACGGTAATAGGTTTCGGAGCACTTACGCTCCCTGTGATACTCTTTGGCATACTTCTCCAGCCGCAGGCTTTCGGCAGAAGAACAAAGGAAATGAACGACCGTTACAGAAGATGGTTCTTAGCTATATGCCTTGCGATGTCCGTACTTCTTTCATGGGCAGACTTCTGTCTCGGCGGATTTATCACCCATTACGTGTTCGATATCATGCCGCTTATGACGTTTGCGGCTATGATAGGCATATTCCGCGGCTGCAGCGAGCCGTCCGTCCACAAGACAAGATACATGCTCTCAGGTGCATCAATGGCTCTGACGATGGTATTCCTCTTCGGTCAGCTCTTTAACTGGAACGACGGAACTATCATGAAGCACTTCCCACGCCTTATAGATACACTGGAAGATGCAGTTATATTCTGGAGATAAAGAATAAACGAAAACCCCGAAGCGTTCACGCGGAATGCTTCGGGGATATTTTTTGTATTGCGGCAGTTATTATGCCTTGTTTTTTCTTCTTACAATGACAGCAACAAGCTCAGGACCTATGTTTGCAGTTACAACAGCACCGATACTTCCGTACATCTCTGCTTTTTTGCCTGTCTTTTTTGCAAGCTCCTTTTCAACTTCCTTTGCGAGAGTATCGTCCTTGCCGTGTATCATTATGTAAGGAGTCTGGGGAGTCATGTTCTTCTCGACTATCTCAACAAGCTTTGGAACAATATTCTTTTCGCCTCTTATCTTGTCAACGGTAGTAGTTGTGCCGTCAGCAAAGAGGATAACAGGCTTTAGTCCGAGAAGCTCGCCTGCAAAAGCCTTAGCGGCTGAGATACGTCCCGATTTCTTGGCATATTTAAGGTTGTAGGGGACAGCGTAGATACCGCAGACATTGAACCAGTCCTCAAGGTAAGCCACTATCTCCTCAGGCTCAGCGCCGCGGCGTATCTTCTTAGCGGCTTCCATTACAGGATAGCCGTAGAAAAGGGTATAGCATTTAGAGTCGATATTGAAAATGCGTATCTTGTCCTTAGCTTCTGGGGTGTTATCGAAAAAGTCTGTTTTTCCGAGGATAGAGTTGTTGTAAGTACCCGAACCCTGAGAGTTGATGGAAACACTGATGATATCGGTATATCCCTGCTCAAAAAGCTCCTTGTAGGTCTCTTCAAAGGTGATAGGGGATATCTGTGAATGTTTCGGTATCTCGTCTGTCTTTTCGAGAAGCTCATAGAACTCCTTTGTGGACTTATCGAATATTTCTCTGAAACTTTCTCCGCCGACTGTAAGGGTAAAAGGAAGTACCTTTATACCATACTCTTCTATTATTTCTCTCGGCAGGTCACAGCATGAATCAGTGAGCAATGCTATCTTTGACATTTGAATATCTCCTTTACCATTGGTATTTTGTCAGTTTTCCCTCACGGGAGAGGTCGGGATAGTCCCATTGTCTCAGCACTTCGTATACCGCAATAGCTACGGAATTAGAAAGGTTGAGACTGCGCAGTTCATTGCGCATGGGTATCCTTACACAGCTGTCGGGATTATCGTGAAGAAGCTCTTCGGGGAGCCCCTTATCCTCACGTCCGAATACAAGATAGGCATTGTCGGGATATTCCGCGTCACTGTGGACGTTGAGTCCTTTTGTAGTGAAGTAGAAGAAATGCCCGTCCTTGTTCTTTTCAAAAAAATCCGCAAGGCTGTCATAGTATGTTATGTCAAGTTTGTCCCAGTAGTCCAG
>SFFP01000198.1 GCA_004556875.1 Ruminococcus flavefaciens | reverse complement strand
TGAACCGTAAATTGAAGCAGATGCCGCATCTTTCAAAACGGACATACTCTCTACATCTTCTGGATTCACTTGATTAATATCCCCTGGAATTCCATCTACAATCACTAAAGGGCTTGTCTCACCAATAGTCGTCACACCTCGAATTTGTATACTAGCAGTTGCTCCAGGAGCACTATTATCACGTGTTACTGTGACACCAGAAGCAGCACCTTGTAAGGCTGTAGATAATTGAGTCGTTTTGCGGGCAGCCAAATCATCACCTTTAACAGCAGCAACAGCACCTGTCAAATCTTTTTTCTTCATGGTTCCATAACCGACAACAACCACTTCATCCAGCATTTCAGAATCTTCTTTCAAACTGATCGCCAAATCTGTTTTATTGCCAACAACTATTTCGCTTGTAGTATATCCTATATAAGAAACTACTAATGTTGCACCAGGTGCAACATTAAGGGAGAACCTCCCTTCGATATCGGTAACGGTACCGTTTGTCGTACCTTTTTCAACAACGTTTGCACCAATAATTGGTTCACCGTTTACATCTTTAATAATACCGGTAATCGCTTTTTGATTCTGTTGTACACTGGGCACGGAAGAAACAGAGGACGAAGAGTCCTCTGCACAGACACTTACGGTTTCAGACCCTGATTACTATACCCGTTTCAAGGGACAGAATATCTCCATAAACGTCTATAACTGGGGCGAATACATCTCAACAGGTGCAGACGAGGGAACTCTTGACGTAAACGGCGAGTTTGAAAAGCTCACAGGCATAAAGGTGAACTACACCAACTACGCCACAAATGAGGAGCTATACGCAAAGCTTAAAGGCGGCGCGGCTTCTTACGATGTAATAATCCCGTCGGACTACATGATAAGCAAGATGATAAAAGAAGGCATGATTCAGAAGCTTGACATGGACAATGTGCCGAATTTCCGCTATATCATGGATAATTTCCGCAATATGGCTTATGACCCCACAAATGAGTATTCCGTTCCGTATACATGGGGAACAGTCGGTATAATCTACGACACTACCATGATAGACATACCAAAGGAGGAAATAGACTGGGATATCCTCTGGAATGAGGACTATGCCGACCAGATACTCATGTTCGACAATCCCCGTGATGCATTCGCTATAGCTGAGATAATGCAGGGATATTCCCTTAATACCGAAGATCCCGAGGAGCTTACCGACGCGGCGGAAAAGCTGAAAAAGCAGAAGCATATCGTTCAGGGCTATGTAATGGACGAGGTCTTTGACAAAATGGAAGCAGGCGATGCACTCATAGCTCCGTACTACGCAGGCGATGCGCTTACCATACTTGAGGGCAATGATTCACTTGACTTTGTAGTGCCGAAAAGCGGCACTAACCTGTTCATAGACGCAATGTGCATACCCTCTGCGGCACGTCAGAAGGAAGCGGCAGAAATGTATATCAACTTTATGTGCGAGCCTGATATCGCCTTTGCGAATATTGATTACATCTGCTATTCAACACCTCATCAGGCGGCTTATGATATGCTTGACGATGAAGTAAAGGAAAGTCCCATATCCTATCCCGACAGTCAGTTCATTGCGGATAAGACTACGGTTTTTGTAAATCTTTCCGACGAAGCAAATCTTAAAATGCAGACTCTCTGGACGGATATGAAGTCTGCCGAAGATGAAAACTCAAACCGCTGGATAGTACCTGTTTTCCTTGTGTTCTGTATACTGCTGATGATATTTGTGCTTGTAAGGCGGTATATCAAACGTAAAAAGGATATTTTCTGATGAAAAAGAGCTTCTCATAAGAGAAGCTCCTTTTTATTTCAGATTTTCGCTAAGCTGTTCAAAGGTAATGCCGTATTTTAAGGCTATTTCACGAGCATAGCTCTTGCCGTCAGGCTTTTTGTAGCATATCTTGTACGAGCGCCGACCGTCATCACCGTCCATGACCACGCTAACAGCTTTACAGACCGCTTTTTCATAGTTTCCGAACTTATCTGCATTTTCTCCAAGCTCATGCATATGAGTGTTGAAAAATGTACGCGAGCCAATACAGCACAGGTACAACAGCACATCTTCCGCGATATAAAGGGACTCTGTGTGGCTTGTCGTAGCAAATGACTCGTTGAAAAGCAGAAGACTGTCGCGGTCTGCGGTTTTGCAGATAGCGTTGAAGCGCTCCGCTTCTTCACCAAGACGACCGAGAGATACAGTGCGCTCTTCCTCCACAGGAAAATGGGTATATATGCCGTCACAAGGGCGTATTTTTGCAGAAGCCGCAGGAACGAACACTCCGCTATGGAAAAGCAGAAAAGCAAGACCGATACCCTGTGTTAGGATAGTTTTTCCGCCGCGGTTAGGACCTGTAAGTATCTGCACAGTCTTGTCATCGTTAAATTCGATATCGTTGCAGATGATATCCTCATCAACCTTATCCTGAATACTGCATATTGCAAGCTTGACATTATAAAAATCCTTGATATATGAGTCATTTTCGGACGTTTCACCGTGACAGCATGGGAGTCCGCGGGCGGCAAGCTTTTTCTCAAGCTCGATGAATTTCATATAAAAGAGAAACTCGTCCGCCAGATTAGAAAGAGCTTTTCCACTTACGTCAACATATCTGTTGATAACTTTCTTTATCTTATCCGTCATACTCGGGAGCATACGCTCAATTATCCTGTTGAGATTGTTCATCAGAGGACTGTCAGTCGGGCGGTTCATACTGTCGCCCTTTCCGAACTTTTTTGATATCCTGTCAAGACCGTCTGTGTGGCGTTCAATGGTAAACGGTGTGAACTCCTTATCGCTTATCTGGTCTTTGTTCTGAAATTTGATAAAGCGTTTAAGAGCGCTTTGCTCCGTGAAAAAGTAGGAATTCAGTGATATTATTCCTGTTTCTTCCGGATAAAAGTTCTGGTCGAGATTTACGCCTATGGTCAGGCTTTTTACGTTGGATATTTCGTCTGAGATAATGCTGATATCCTTTAAAAGCTCTTCAAAACCAGTGGTGTCGTGGATTTTAGTGATATATCCCTTGAACTTTTTCATGCCATCTGAAGTGAATTCGTGGTCTTTTAAAGTTTCATAAAGTTCCACGATAGAGTATGAATAGCTTTCGAGGGATTTCAGGCGTGTAAGGAGCTCCCATATGGTAGAGCCTTTTTCTATATGTGCAGAATCCTGCACGTAAAAGCGCATGGTATCGAATATATCGTAAAGTTTTTCGCAGAGCGCAGGCTCTTTGCTCAGCTCGGAATATATGGCAGAGCGATAGTCAATGATAGCCTTATCAACAGGCATATTGCAGAGTATATTGCTGATCGCCGATTTTTCCGCAGAATTTCTTGTGAGACTTTCAACGATAAAGTCAACTGACAGGTCGTTAGAAGTGTTGCCGCTGATAGTGAAGTATTTTCCGTTTCGGTCAGGTGCAAGAAGACTGAATTCTTTAATATCGTTACTATTCTGAGAAGACATGAGCTGTGTTCCTTTCAATAATTTTTATAATTATATCACTAAAGTATAAAATAGTCAACTAAGGGAAAAAAGCAAAAGTTGTTAGCGTTTTCTAACCGATTGCTTAAATTTGACGCAGAATAGGCAAGAGATGCGTTAAATAATTTTTTGAAAAAAACTTGACAAACGTGAATAAGTGTGATATAATACATAATGTCGAAAGGTTCAAGTGACCATATATAAAGCGCACTCGAACTTGACAAATGATATGGAGGATTTATACTATGAAAAAACTTATTTGTTCATCACTCGCACTCATCTGCATCGCTGCTTCAGCTGTAAGCTGCGGCGCTAAGAAGGAAAAGGAAAAGAAAGACGAGTTTATTGGTAAGTGGCAGTGTGAAAAGATCGTAATGGAGGGTGAAGAGTCGGATAACGTATTCGGTATTGAGGCATCTGCACTGTTCCAGATAGAACTCAAGGACGGTAACAAGGGTACT
>SFFP01000197.1 GCA_004556875.1 Ruminococcus flavefaciens | reverse complement strand
GCACAAACTTCCAGAGAAACTTCTCTACAGGTAGAGTAGAGATCGAAGGCTCAACTATCTATCACGTAACAGAGTACAGAGACAGACGTAACCACTACGCTTTCTATACTGTAAACGATGATATCGACGGTTATGATACAGACCGTGATGCATTCCTCGGAAGCATCTACAACGGCTGGGACAACCCTGAGACAGTCAAGGCTGACAAGCCTGCAAACTCATTTGCAGACGGCTGGTCACCTGTTGCTTCTCACTACAAGAAGGTAACTCTTGCTCCGGGCGAGTCAAAGACTCTCATCTACATTCTCGGTTATGCTGAGAACCCACAGGACAAGAAGTTTGCTGCTGAAAAGCCTGCTAATCTCCTTACAAGAGAGTCATGGGTACTCAACAAGGAAAAGGCTTATGCAATGATCGAGAAGTACAATACTCCTGAAAAGGTCGCTGCAGGTCTTGAAGAGCTCCGCAGCACATGGGACAGCCTCCTTTCGATCTTCAAGGTAGATACTCCTGATGACAAGGTAAACAGAATGGTAAATATCTGGAACCAGTATCAGTGTATGGTAACATTCAACCTTTCACGTTCTGCTTCATACTTTGAGAGCGGTATCGGTCGTGGAATGGGATTCCGTGATTCTAACCAGGATATCCTCGGATTTGTTCACCAGATCCCAGAGCGTGCAAGAGAGAGACTTATCGACATCGCTTCGACACAGCTTTCAGACGGCGGCTGCTATCACCAGTATCAGCCTCTTACAAAGAAGGGCAACGCTGATATCGGCGGCGACTTCTCAGATGATCCGCTCTGGATGATACTTTCTGTTGCTGCATATATCAAGGAAACAGGTGACTGGGGAATTCTCGATGCAAACGTTCCTTTCGACGACGATCCGAACGGCAAGCACACAATGCTCGAACACCTTAACGTTTCTTTCTATCATATCGTAAACAACCTCGGACCTCACGGTCTCCCGCTTGCTATGAGAGCTGACTGGAACGACTGTATCAACCTTTCATGCTTCTCTGACACACCCGGTGAGTCATTCCAGACATACACCAATCCTAAGTTTGCAGCAGAGGGCGGCTATTCAAAGGTTGCTGAGTCTGCTTTCGTTGCAGCACTCTTCACATACACAGGTCCTGCTTTCGTTGGCATCTTAGAGCACCTCGGCAAGAAGGATGAAGCTGCTAAGGCTCAGGCTGAGATCGACAAGATGAAGAAGAATGTTATGGAATCTGCATTCGATGGCGACTGGTTCATCAGAGCTTATGACGCTAACGGCGAGAAGATGGGCTCTAAGGAGTGCGAGGAAGGTAAGATCTTCATCGAGCCACAGGGCTTTGCAGTTATGTCTGAGATCGGTAAGGACGTTGGAGCTGATATCAAGACTCTTAACTCTATCGACAAGTACCTCAACTGTGAGTACGGTCTCGTTCTCAATAATCCTGCATTCACAAAGTACTATATACAGTACGGTGAGATCTCCACATATCCAGGCGGATACAAGGAGAACGCAGGTATCTTCACACACAACAATGCATGGATCATCTGTGCTGAGGCTTATGTAGGCAGAGGTGACAAGGCATTTGAGTATTACAGCAAGATAGCTCCTGCTTTCACTGAGGAAACATCTGATATCCATAAGACAGAGCCTTATGTATACGGTCAGATGATCGGCGGTAAGGACGCTAAGAACTTCGGTCAGGGCAAGAACTCATGGCTCACAGGTACAGCTGCATGGAACATGGTGGCTATTTCCCAGTACATTCTCGGTGTACAGCCTGTATTTGACGGACTCAAGGTTGATCCTTCCATTCCTCACGAGTGGGACGGCTTCACAGCAGTTCGTAAGTTCAGAGGCGCAACATTCAACATCACAGTCAAGAACCCTGCACACGTTTGCAAGGGCGTAAAGACTATGACAGTTGACGGCAAGGCTGTTGACGGCTGTGTTATCCCTGTTTGCGAGGGCGGCACACACGAAGTTGAGATCGTAATGGGCTGATTTAAGCTATAATAAAAGGCGGACTTTATGTCCGCCTTTTTTGCAGCGTGACGCTGCACCCTTGCCACGCTGCCGCTTGTTTCACGCGCTCACTTTGATAAATGCCGAAATCTGTACATCGCTTACAGCACCATTTAAGATGGTGGATTATCTTTAAGCAAAAATAAAAGGGGCGGATATTATCCGCTCCTTAAATCATTCATACAATATGAGATTTTTTAAATCCTGACTTGTCCAGAGCAAGTCCTACGGTGATATAAAGCACAGAGCTTGCGGCTATCTGAATCAGATACGACGGAGTCTGCGTGAATGCGGCAATAATTGCGGCAGTCGAGAGGCTTTTCGTTATAACGATACCCTCATAAAAACTGTATCCCACGATACAGATAATGAGCGAGGGGATAATGCCGAGAAGATTGCGCTTTGTGATTATCTTGTCTGTTTTATTTGAAAAGAACATAGCTGTAATTGCCTTGATGATGATAGTTGCAGGTATCCATACGGGAAATCCCGAAAGTCCGTCAGCAAGTGCACCGCCGATAACTCCTGAGGCAATAGCATAGGGCGTAGGGAGTATGCTTGCCGAGAGGTAGATGAGTCCGTCACCTGCGTGAGTGTAGCCTGCTCCTGTAGGAACATGGATATATGCAGTAAACACGAAGATAAGAGCAGAAAAGAGTCCTGTGAGGACAAGCTTCTTTATTTTGTCTGACTGCGCGGTTCTTGTCATAATATTACCTCCTTAAAGCTATTAAACCTATATGCTTTTAGCTTTGATTAATTATACACCACAAGAAGTTATATTTCAAGTGATAAAATAAACAAATCTCGCAAACGTCACTATATTAAAAGTGTAATAGTTGACGCTTGCGAGATCATTGTTACATAAATAGTCCAAGCAGAAATGCACTTCCCGAAGCGGCAAGTGCCACAACGATAAGGGGCATTTCAAACAGGGCGAGTATTATGGCTACGGCAGTACCTGCGATAGCCGTATAGATGTTGTGTGTGGTATAGAAAATAGCAGGGATAGTCATAGCGCTGAGTACAGCGTATGGGATATAATAAAGGAAGCTTCTGAAAAAGCGTGATCTTATCTTTTTTCGGAAAAAGGTGAATGGTATCATGCGGATGAGGTATGTTACCACTGCCATTACTATTATATAAACTGCGAGGCTCATTCTTCTGCTTCCTCCTCATCTTTTATGGGGAATATCAGTGCAGCTGCCGCAGAAGCAGCGATAGCTGAAATGATAATGGCAAAGCCTTCGCTGAGTGCAGGCAGAGCGTATTTGAAAACAACGCTCAGTGCCGCTGCCATGATAACTACGAAGAGTACGCTGTGCTGTTTCTTTGCAGGCGGGATTATGATAGCGATGAACATACCGTAAAGGACTATCTCCATAGCTGTGCTGACAGAAGCAGGAAGGAGATTTCCTGCTGCCGCTCCCATAGCTGTACCTGCTATCCACCCGACAGCGGCAATAAGTATCATTCCGTACATATATGCAGGTGTGATAGGCTCTTTTTGTGCTGAGCACACGGCGAATATCTCATCGGTTATACCGTATGAAGCAAGAAGCCTGTGAGGCGTGGAAAAGCGCTTATCCAACTTCTGAGAGAGGGAAAGCGCCATGAGTGAATAGCGTATATTGATAGTCAGCTGAAGGAGTATCATCTCGATGATAGTACCTCCTGCGGCGATAACGTCTATACCTGCCTTTTGTCCTGCGGAAGTGAGATTAGAGGCGGATATGACAGAAGCCATAAATGCGGAAAGACCTGCCTTGTTAACGGCAAGAATTCCGACCGCCAGCAGCTGGCGGATTATCTGGGGGTGGACCGCAGCGCGCTGTCTGCTGAACTGAGCAAGATGCAGCGCGAGGGGCTGCTGAGCGTGCGGAAAAACCATTTTATCCTTTCTGCGGAATCGCTTATTTCTGCCCATGAATAGTCTATCATATACTCTCCGTGATAGGAGTTGAGGGCGGACGTATCGCCTGAAAACAGGTCATAGAGGTCACAGTCCACAGCCTCTTTATTTATCTGTATCTGGCGGTTTTGTTTGATTATAACATTGCTGAAGCCTGCGGCTTCGATATCTTTGATGAGGTCAGAGACATACTGCGAGACCTTTTTTGAGGTCGGGCGGTCAAAGTCATCGACTTCCAGAACATCAGCGGCTATTTCACGGCTTGTGACAGGGTAGCCGCACTGGTCTATAAGATAAGCGAATATTTCCTTGGAGATAGTACGCGAGAATTTTAGCGGAGCATTCTCCTTGCCAAATACTCGGAAGTTGCCGAATGTACGTATTTTGAGCTTATTGCTATCCTTGACCTCATGTGTTGTGGAGTATCTGAAGTTATTGAATTCGTTGCGGATATCGTCTTCGGTATAGGGCTTCATGATATATCCGCTGGGGCGCATCTGAATAGCGGCAAAGGCGTATTCAGAATAGCTTGTGACGAATACGATATTGCACATTGGGGAATGTTTTTTCAATTCTATAGCGATCTGAATACCTGATATCTTGCCGATGCGTATATCGAGAAAAGCCGCATCAAAGGACTGTTTATCCTCATACTCCATAAACTGAGCGGCTCTT
>SFFP01000196.1 GCA_004556875.1 Ruminococcus flavefaciens | reverse complement strand
CTCGGCTATACAAAGCTATGGCAAATAGCTCTCTTTGTGCTGACTGTACTTTTCTACTTCTGGAAAGCGAACTCCTCCTCGCGGATAGAATATCAAAATCTTATCATATTTACAGGAAGTGTCATTTTCTACAGCCTCGGCGTGAAAAAGCCGATATATATACTGCTCTTCCTGCTTACCAATCTGCTTAACTATATTGTCGCGCAGTTTATCGAAAACAGCCGCCATGCAAAAAAGCCGTGGCTGTTATTCGGTGTAATATTCAACTTCTGGTGGCTCATATTCTTCAAATACTGGTCATTCGGAACAGAGAATATCAACGCCCTCTTCCACACAAGTCTCACGGTAAAGGATATTATCCTTCCTATCGGTATCAGCTTCTACACATTCCAGAACGTTTCGTATATCGCAGATGTTTATAAGGGCAAGGCTAAGGCTGAAAAGAACTTCATCAATTACGGCGCTTACATCAGTATGTTCCCACAGCTTATCGCAGGTCCGATAGTTACCTACGACCACGTTGCAAAGGAACTCAGAAACCGCCGCCATACAATGAAAAATGTTGAGGACGGTCTAAAGACCTTTACTATCGGTCTCGGATACAAGGTCCTTATCGCCAATCAGATAGGCGGTCTCTGGAGCGACATTTCCATGATAGGCTACGAGAGTATCTCGTCACGGCTTGCATGGATGGGTATTTTCGCTTATTCATTCCAGCTTTACTTTGATTTCTGCGGCTATTCGCTCATGGCTATCGGTCTCGGAAAGCTCATGGGATTTAACCTGCCCCGAAACTTTGACCACCCATATCTCTCACTCACTATGACAGAGTTCTGGAGAAGATGGCATATGACCCTCGGAACATGGTTCAAGGATTATATCTACATCCCTCTTGGCGGCAACAGAAAAGGCAAAGCCGCTCTTATCAGAAACACTTTCGCTGTATGGCTTTTCACGGGTCTCTGGCACGGTGCAAGCTGGAACTTCGTATTATGGGGACTTGTCCTCTACGCAATAATAATGAGCGAAAAATACTGGACAGGCAAGGTGCTCAACAAGATAAAGCCGCTGGGTCATGCCTATATGATACTTATAATACCGCTTACATGGCTTATTTTCGCTATAACGGATTTCCATGAGCTTGGAATTTATTTTCGCAGACTTCTCCCCTTCCTGCCGCAGAAGACTTATGCGATACTCGATAAGGACTACGTCAAATACTGGGGAATTTACTGGAAATATTTCCTTGCAGGCATAATCTTCTCAACAAAGCTTCCTCAGAAGCTTTACAAGAAGATGAAAAGGTCACCCTTTACAGCTATCGTTCTTCTGGCAGTATTCTGGGCTTCCGTCTACTGTATGTATAAGGGACTCGATGACCCGTTCATGTATTTCAGATTTTAAGGAGAGACTATCGTGAATAGATTCAGACAAGGTATATATACGATAATGCTGCTTCTTACCTGCTTTGTGGCTTCGCCGTTCATATATAAGCAGATATGGAAAAACAGCTCTGTAAAAGCGGAAAAGACTTCGACAAAGCCTCCCGTTATCACAACACAGCCTGCTGCGTCAGCACCTGCTGACCCAAATGCTGAAACTCAGCCCACATCTGAGGGAGAGACTGCGGCAACAGCGGCAAACGCCGAAAATGCTGCACCTGTACAGCAGTCGCAGTTCGTTCAGAGCGGACAGGAGTATTTCGATGACGCTCTTTTCATCGGAGACTCTCGTACCGTAGGTATTCGTGATTACGGTACGCTGAAAAATGCGGATTACTTCTGCAACGTAGGACTTCAGGCATATCAGATAGACAGCACCACCGAAAACGGAAAGACTGTATGGACTTTTCTTAATGAAAAGCAGTACGGTAAAATATATGTCATGCTGGGAATAAATGAAGTCGGCAATGATATCGAGGTAACTTTATCAGCCTACAGAAAGCTTATCGACGGCATAAAGGAAGTACAGCCTAACGCACTTATCTTTATACAGGCAAATCTCCATGTTGCTTCCTTTGCTGAAACAAATGTTATCAGCAACGAACGCATAAATATGCTCAACAGCCGCCTTTCGGAACTGGCTGACAACAGCAAGGTATTTTTCATCGATGCAAATCCTGTATTCGACAATGAATACGGCGCACTTCCTGATGATATGACAAGTGACGGAATTCACTTCCTTGCAAAATACTATACAATATGGTGCGACTGGCTCTGCCAGAACACTATTGTAAAGGGCAGCTCTCCTGCTCCTGCGGCTGAGGCAGCAACAAGTGCAGACTCTGTTGAGGAAGCAGCCACATACACATCTGAGCCTGTCGAAACAGAAGCTGAAACAACTACAGAAAACAAAAAACCTCAGAATGAGGAATTCTCAAATATGTAATACAGCAGTCATTCAGAAATAATTTTTACAGGGATATGAAAGGAGCTTATTATGGCTGAACTCAAAATCGGTTACAAGGGCAAAACTGTCTACAACTCAACATTTACAATACTTGAATTTCTCGGCGGCGGCGGACAGGGAAACGTTTACAGAGTCGAGTGCGGCGGCAAGCAGATGGCGCTCAAATGGTATCACAAGTCTACCGTTGAAAAAATGAAAAACCCTGAGGAATTCTATGAAAACCTCAAGGCAAACATAAAAAAAGGCGCTCCTACCAATGCTTTTCTCTGGCCTGAGGAGCTTTCAAACTGGATAGACGGAAGCTTCGGCTACATCATGCCGCTCCGTCCTCAGGGATATGAGGAGCTTACTCGATTCCTGCTCTGGGACCCGAAAACAAGGCGCATGAAAGCAAGTTTCGCAAATATAACCGCAAGATGCAATGCCGCTATCAATATTATCGAGGGTTTCCGTGCATTGCACAATGACGGTTACAGCTATCAGGACCTTAACAACGGAAACTTCTTCATCAATCCACAGAACGGTGATGTTCTCATCTGCGATAACGACAACGTTTCCGAGCGCGGAGTGAACTTCGGTATCGCAGGCAAACAGCGATATATGGCACCTGAGGTAGTTCTCGGCGGTGCTCCCGACAAGCGTTCAGACCGTTTCTCACTGGCTGTTATCCTCTTCCGTATGCTGTTTATCGAGCACCCTCTTGAGGGAAAATATTCAACTCCCCCATGTATGACTCCCGAACTTGAGAAGAAATTCTACGGAAGTGACCCTGTTTTCGTTCTCGACCCAGAGGACGACAGAAATGAGGCTAACAATCAGCTTAACACAAACACTCTCCGCTTCTGGAAGATATACCCCGACTATATCCGCGACCTTTTTATTCAGTCATTTGGCAAAAACTCTGTAAAACCGCCTTATGACCGCGTTATTGAGATGACTTGGCTCGATGCTTTCGTTAAGCTGAGAAGCGAGACTGTTCCCTGCCCTCACTGTGGCAAGGAAACATTCATAACTCCAAAATATTCCGTAAACTGTATGTACTGCGGCGAACAGCTCACCTGCACAGAGAGCATAAAATTCAGACGCTTTGAGCTTCCTGCATTCGGCGGTGCAAAGCTTTATGAAGGAATGACAGGCGAGACTGACGGCAACTTCCACAAGATAATCGGTGAAGTTGTCCGCAACAAGAAAGACCCGAGCAAGCACGCCCTCCGAAATCTCACACAGGAAACATGGAGCGTAAAACTCCCTGACAATTCCGTAAGAAATGTTGAACCCAACGGCATTATGCCTATAAATAAAGGCTTTGTCCTCACTATCGGCAGAAGCGAGGGTACAGTAGAATAAAAAACAGCTCCCGAAACATTAAATGCTTCGGGAGCTTTATTATTATGAAGAATGTTTATTTCTAAAACATTTTACTATGCCGATAATAACCAGTACAAGAGATATAATTATCAACAATAGTCCTGCTTTTTCAAAAATACTCATATCAGCAAATATCCTGTCAGTAAGAAATAAAGCTGTCGGTGCATCTGCGCCGCCGATAATGCCAATCGATGCAGCGACATTCGGT
>SFFP01000195.1 GCA_004556875.1 Ruminococcus flavefaciens | reverse complement strand
TTCTTGTCTTGATGTATTTTTCAAGTATATCAACTGTTTTGTCGATACCGAGGCGTGAACTGTTTATACTGAGGTCATAGAGTCTTGAATCGCCCCAGTGACCGTCGCAGTGATAGTTGTGGTAACGCTTTCTCTTGCGGTCTTTCTTGTCGATGAAAGCTTTAGCCTTGTCCTCGGTAAGCTCATAGACATTCATTACACGCTTGATCTTTTCGTCCATATCTCCGAGGATAAACAGTGAAACGAGACACTTGAAATCACGGAGCTTTGTCTCTGAACAGCGTCCCACTACAACGAATGACTCGCCGCTTTTAGCCTTTTCTCTGAGAAAGCTGAACTGCATTTCAGCAATATTGTCCTCAATGGAATTGCTGTAGCCGTTTACTCTTCTTGAAAGAAGGTGGTTCTTTGGCTTTTCATTGTACTTTTCGATCTCCTCGGGAGTGAGACCTGTCTTGTTAGCGATCTCTGTGATGAGGTGACGGTCGTAGATCGGGATATTGAAGCGCTTTGAAAGCTCCTCGGCGATCTTTTTTCCGCCGCTTCCGAACTCACGTCCTACTGAAATGATGACCTGTGACATATGTATTCCCCCTTAAATAAATTATAAATAACGTACAAAGAGATAAACTGTAGATATTGCGAGAACTATAACTGTAGCAGGAGCTATCTTTTTGCAGTATCTGCCCCAGCCGATAGGATAACCGTTTTTCTGTGCAACTGATGTTCCGACAACGTTTGCAGAAGCTCCGATAGGAGTTGCGCTTCCGCCGATATCAGTACCGAGAGCGAGTGACCATGCAAGAGTTGCTATCGGAACGCCCGATGTCTCTGCAAGGCTCTGAATGATAGGAACCATAGTTGCTGCGAATGGGATATTGTCCACGAAAGCGCTTGCGATAGCGGATACCCAGAGGATAATAGCTATCATAAGCATTACATTTCCGCCGCTGATGTCGCCGATAAAGTTAGCGATGAGCTTTAAGATGCCTGTTTCTTCAAGACCGCTTACAACGATGAAGAGTCCGATGAAGAAGAGGAGAGTCTTGTAATCGACCTTCTTGAGAAGCTCAAGTGCGTGCTTGCCGAATGCGATAAGAGTGACGGCTGCGATAAACAGACCGATAGTAGCAACGGTAAGGTGAGTTGTTGCGTGAGTAACAAGAAGGATAACTGCACAGGCGAAGATGATACAGCTGATAACGAAGTCTTTCTTGTTTGTGATAGCCTCTGACGGATCAGGGAACTTGCTCATGTCCACAGGCTCTTTATTACTGCCTGTGATCTCTTTGCGGAATGCAAAATAGAGGGAAATAACAGATACTGCAAGGCAGATTCCTGCACAGAGACCTGTGTTTGTGAGGAAATCAAAGAATGAGAAGCCCAGTGATGTGCCAACGATGATGTTAGGCGGATCTCCGCACATTGTAGCTGAACCGCCGAGGTTAGCGCAGAATATTTCGGAAAGTATCATAGGTACAGGGTTGAATTTGAGGAGTGATGCAAGTTCGATAGTAACAGCTGCAAGGAACATGATAACTGTGATACTGTCGATAAACATTGAGAGAACAGCCGACATTACCATGAAAGTAATGAATATCGGCACGGTCTTGCATTTAACGAGGTATGCTATCTTCATACACAGCCATCGGAAGAAGCCTGCCTTAGCCATACCTTCTACCATGACCATCATGCCTGCGATAAATATTATCGTAGCCCAGTTGATACCCTTGCTTTCGCTTTCGGTCACCTGATACCAGAATTCCTTTGTAGCGAAGCCTTTGAGAGCGAGGGTGTCCATAATAGCTGTGCCGTCGTGCATACAGATGCCGAAAACAACAGCAAGGGTCAGGATACCGCTGCCCATTGTGACGTAGTGCCTTTCTATCTTGTCGAGAACGATCATGATGAACATTCCCACGAAGATAATAATGGCAAAGATTTGTGCTGCTGACATATAAACCTCCAAAATAGCGGAACAGCTCCGCGTAATAAAGCTTTTCCTATTAAATAGGAAAAAACACTATTTCGAATTATAGCACAAACGGAAAGTTAATTCAAGGCAATTTTTGTTTTTTTTGTAAGCAGGTCGAATTTTGGCTAAGGTGCACCTTTTTAATCGAAAAGGGTGATATTTTTTTGTGTCAGACAGATATCGGCTGGCAGCTGTAAGAGCGCAGGGGAAAAGATAAAACATAAAAAAATCACTTAGGATATTGCATTTCAGAAAAGAATGTGCTATAATAATATATGCAAGATGTGGTTTATCAGAACTCTTTACAAGTTCTTGTGAACCTATAATTTTAATCACTGTTAGGAGATAATCAAAAAATGTTGAAGTATGTTTTGCTAATAGTCGGCTTTGTATTTCTGATAAAGGGCGCGGACTTCTTTGTGGACGGCAGCTCTGCGGTGGCAAAGCGGCTGAAAGTCCCTGCACTTATCATAGGAATGACCATAGTAGCTATGGGAACCAGCCTTCCCGAGACCTCGGTAAGCGTTAGTGCTTCTGTGCTTGGAAAGAATGACCTTGCCATAAGCAATGTGGTGGGTTCTAATATATTCAACCTCATGGTAGTCTGCGGAGTGTGTGCGGTGCTTTGTCCTATGGCTGTTGGCAAAGATACGCTGAAAAAAGACCTGCCGTTTTCTGTAATAGTTGCAGGTGTACTTCTTGTACTTGGCGCTTTTACAGGAACTGTGATGCGCTGGGGCGGAATAATACTCCTTGCTCTGTTTGCGGTGTTCCTTTACATGATGATAAGCTCTGCAAAGAAAGCAAGGGACGCAGGAGAGCTTAACGAAGAGGACGAATACAAGATAATGCCTGTGTGGAAATGTCTGCTCTGCATAGTCGGCGGCGCGGCGGCAATAGCTGTCGGCGGAAAAATGGTAGTTGACGGCGCAAGTGATATCGCAAGGGCTTTCGGTATGTCGGACAACCTTATCGGAATGACTATAGTTGCGCTGGGAACAAGTCTTCCCGAGCTTGTAACTTCCATAGTAGCCGCAAGAAAGGGCGAGGTCGATATGGCTCTCGGAAATGTTGTAGGCTCGAATATATTCAATATCCTTTTTGTACTCGGCATAGCGGCGGCTATTTCGCCTATCGGCTTTACGATGCAGAACGCTATTGATACCGCAGTCCTCATAGCAATGAGCCTGCTTGTGCTTGTGCTCTGTATCCCGAAGAAGAAAATGCTCAGGTGGCATGGAGCGCTTATGCTTGCGGTATACGCAGGATATACGACTTATATATTCATGAGATAAAGGGGGAGAACAAGGTGTATTGTCAGAGATGCGGTTCGATGTATGACGACAGACAGCAGGTATGTCCTTACTGCGGAATGCCTCGTCCGAGCGTGAACAATTCGCAGTTTCACGGATTACAGCCGCCTGTAAACAGCGAAAATGGTATGCCTGCCTATGATACGAGCAATACGCCTGCGGAAACAGGACTTTTGCTGCTTTCCCTCTTTGTGCCGCTTTATGGTATAATAATAGGACTAATTTGCCTCGGAAACAACGAGAAAAGAGCAGGAAGAGCGTATCTGCTCATGGCGGCTCTAAGGTATGTATGTATTGTGCTCATAGTCCTTGCGGTGGTTTTCCGCGTTTATTCGTTTTTCACTTTCTTTTTATGATGACAAGGGGGAGTTTGTATGAGATGTAAAAGCTGTGGTGCTTCGATTTCCGAGAATGAGGAGAAATGTCCGTACTGCGATTCGTACATAGACCATCACAAAGGACAGAATGTTCAGAAGATACCTGCTAAACGTGATGACTGGGTCTATAATAATGATAAAGAAGATAAGATCAATCCGCTTTGTGTGATAATTTCGATACTTCCGCTTGTAGGTATTATCCTGGGAATAATGGCTTTGAACTGCGGAATGAAAAAATGCGGCACGGTATATCTTACCATAGGCATAGTGTCTTTGGTGGGTACTCCTTTCATCAGAACGTTATTGGCAATTATGCTTTTC